>WSZX01000519.1 GCA_013139935.1 Ardenticatenales bacterium | reverse complement strand
TGCCCGGTAGATGCAATCGAGCAAGCCGACGTGGTGGAATTCAGCGCCCAGCACCTGAAGCGCAGCGACCTCTTCCGCACGGCGAACAATGTAGGCTTTTCGCGCCGGCAACTGCCAGCCGGCATGCTGGTAATGAGCAAACGGGGAGAGATCGCCGGCCGGAGGATCTCCGGTCATGAATGTCACCACCAACACAGGTTCCCCGGCGGCTGCCCAATGATGAATCGCCCCACCACAAGAAAGAGGACCATCATCCAGATGAGGAGAAAGGACAATGCGACGATAGCTAGTGCCGTCCACCCTGGTGCTGCACTCCGCTAATGATCAGCCACAATAGAGTGATTCCCGCCAAACCCCAGCCTATCCTCCCCAGCGCGGCCTCCTCATTGACATAAAGGAGCGTCCCGGAGACCAGCAAAACGGCAAAGACGATGCCCCAGACCATTCGGCGGGCGGCCAGTTCAATCTGTCGCAGTTGGCGCTCCAGTGAACGGTCTGGGGCCACTCGAAGTTTCAGGTCGCCCCGATTGGCTCGGAGCAGCAGAGTCTCCAAATGAATGGGAAGCGTCAACAGTGGCCGAACGGTTTCTCCAATGGCATGAATGGTTCTCTGCACCCCCGGCCACCGCCGCCGATCGTCAAGCAGTCGTTTGCCGTAGCTTTCGACGAGCTGCCAGGGGTTGAACTGAGGGTCCAGAGAGGTAGCTAATCCCGAGAGGATCCCAATCGCCCGCCCCAGAAAGATGAAATCCTGCGGCACCTGGAAGGGAAGCTCAAAGAGCAGATCGCGGAATTCCGATGCAAACTCCCGCATCTGGGCGTGGTCTATCCGGGTGAGCTGCTCCATGCTCGTTCCCCAGAACTGGTCCAGCACGAGGGCGACGGCCTCCTCTACCCGTTCCAGGTCAGCGTTGGGCAAGATGAAGCCAAGCCTCTCACACGCTCCCACCAGCCGGTGTGGATCGCGCAGGGCCAGCGCAAGGATGATTTCCTCGAGTTGGTCCGCGATCGAGGGGGGAATGCGGCCCACCATGCCAAAGTCAACAAAGACGAGTTGGAACGGCCGCCCAGTGCCGTCGACCGGCTGCTCACCGACCGGCCGGACAAAGAGGTTTCCCGGGTGCGGATCGGCGTGAAAAAACCCCTCCTCAAAGATCTGCCGCAGGTATACGTCCATGACCCTTTTGGCCACCTCTGGACAGCTGACACCAGAAGCCTCAATGGCCGCCAGGTCGGTGATCTTGATCTGTTCCACGTCCTCCAGCGTCAGCACCCGGCGAGTGCAGAACTCGCCATACACAGCCGGAATGCATACAGTCGGGTCGCCGGCAAACATCTCCCGGAACCGGACGGCGTTGTCCGCCTCGGCCAGGTAGTCGAGTTCTTCCCAGGTCGTGCGGGCAAACTCTTTCACCAGTGCGGGAACATCCGCCCGGCGTCGAATTGGGCGGTACAACATCACCCACCGGGCTACAACTCGCAGGGCCGAAAGATCGGTCTCTACTGTTTGCACTATTCCCGGCCGCTGGACTTTGACGATCACCGCCTGTCTGCCGCCGTCCAAGAGCAACCAGGCACGATGAGTTTGCCCCAGGCTGGCGGCCGCTTGAGGTTTTTCTTCAAAGGAGGCAAAGATGGTCTCCGGCGGCCGCCCGAACTCCTCGCCAAATACCTGACGAATGGAATCGAGAGTTTCCGGAGTGACCTCGTCCTGCAGCCAGGCCAGTTCTTCCGTGATCTCAGCTGGCAGAACATCCACTCGCGAACTGAGAAACTGGCCCGTCTTGATCATCACCCCGCCCATCTCAACCGCCATCTCTCGGAAACGGCGGGCGATGCGCGCAAGCCGGTCCGGCCGGGTGCGGCGCGCGCGGCGGGGCATGATCCGCCGTAGCAGGATATCCCACCAGACCACGTGCAGGATGACCCCGACAAAAAAGCGGATGATCTGCAGGTATCGCGAACGGTCAATCGCGGCCGGAGTGGTTGTCATGCTTGTTGACCGGAGTGTGAATCGGCCAGCCTGTGTGCACTGTCCCGGGCGATAAGGACGGCTCTGAGATCCGAATCGGAGTGCCGCTGAGCGGTGCCTACCATTTCTGTGACATCATGGAGCATGACACTCACCGGCCTCATGGACTGGGGATCTGCTGATCATGTGCGGTTACCTTGAGGGGCAAGAGTTCCTGCCGGTCATGCGCCACCAGAGGTGGCGGGCTCTTACGCCGCCATCTAGGTCAGGAGGCCGTTGATTGGTCCCGGCCATCGATGATTGAGTTGCCTCGGCGACACTGTTGGCGGACCGGCCGTTTCTCGGGATCATGCCGCATCAGCCGCCGTGGCGGGCTTGTTCATGCGAACGCGCATGTACCACTTTGTCAGTTCGGCTGCTACCGAGGGGAACAGAATCAACGGCAGCATCTCTGCCCATTCCAGCGCGGTGATGGGAGTCGTGTCGAAAATGGGACTGAGGAATGGGACATAGACGACTGCCAGCAACAAGAGTAGAGATGCGCCAACCGCATACTGCATGTATCGGTTGCCAAACACGCCAATCCCAAACATGGAAAAGTACTCGGAGCGGGCAGTATAGGCGCGGAACAACTCGGATGAGGAAAGGGTGATAAAAGCCATTGTCCGCGCCAGCCTGATCGCCGCGGCCGAGCCAACGCCGTGGAGCATCTCTCCCTCTTTCATTCCCAGCCAGTAGGCGATCAACACCACTGTCGTGATGGAAACGGTCTGAACCAACATGCCCAGCCTCATCTGCCGGTTGATGATCGGCTCGTCTGTCGGGCGCGGCGGCCGGTCCATGATATCTGGGTCCCCTTTCTCGACTCCCAGGGCCAGGGCCGGGGCACCATCGGTCAGCAGATTGAGCCACAACAACTGAATGGGAGTCAGGGGGCTGGGCCAGCCGAGCAGCGTGGCGATAAAGATGGTTGCGATTTCCGCCAGGTTGCAGCTCAGCAAATAAAAGACAAACTTGCGGATATTGGCATAGATCGCCCGGCCCTGTTCCACGGCGCTTACGATGCTGGCATAGTTGTCATCCGTCAGCACCATGTCGGCCGTCTCCTTGGTCACATCGGTGCCCGTGATTCCCATCGCCACACCGATGTTGGCCCGCTTGAGGGCGGGCGCGTCGTTGACGCCATCGCCTGTCATCGCCACTACTTCCCTGTTTGCCTTGAACGCCTCCACAATGCGAACTTTGTGCTCGGGGCTTACCCGGGCAAAGACGTCCACTTCGCCGGCAATTGCGATCAGCTCCTCATTCGGCATCTGATTGAGTTCAGCCCCCGTGATGACACGCCCGTTCGGCCGCAGCAAGCCAACCTTCTTGGCGATTGCGCGGGCGGTTTCCGGATAATCTCCGGTGACCATCACTGTTCTGATGCCAGCTTGGTTGGCGCGCTTCATCGCCGGCGTGACTTCGGGCCGGGCGGGGTCTATCATCCCCACCAGTCCAACGAAGATCAGGTCGTTTTCGATCGTGTCCGATGTCACCTCTGGGGGCAGATCACCGATCTCCCGATAGGCCACTGCGAGGATGCGAAGGGCCGACTCGGCCATCTCACGGTTGGCGTCCAATATGCGCTCCCGGATGGCGTCATCGATCGGTATTGCGTCGCCCTGCCTGAGCGCGTGGGTACAGTATTCCAACAAAACATCGGGCGCTCCTTTGACAAAAACAACATGACCATGCCCATCACTGCGTTGGTGAATTGTGGTCATCCGCTTCCGGTTCGAATCAAAGGGGATCTCGGCGACTCGTGGATTACGCGCCTCTGACTTTTCCCGCCAGATGTTGGCCTTGGCGGCCGCGACCACCAGGGCACCCTCGGTTGGATCGCCCACCATGCGCACCCTTGGGTGGTCATCACCTTCATCTACTTCTTCCAGCGCCGCGTCGGAAGAGAGCAACGCGCCGCGCAGCAGGAGGCCGATGTCCGGGAAATCAGCCGGATTGATTTCTTCTTCTTCCTCCTGCCGGCCAGCGCCTGAACCCGCCAGTGCAAAGCGGCCGATCGGCTGATAGCCTTCTCCCGTCACTCTCAGTTGCACGCCCCACACCGAGAGCAATACGGCTGTCATCTCATTCTGAGTCAACGTGCCCGTCTTGTCCGAGCAAATAACGCTGGCGCTCCCCAGTGTCTCCACCGCTTGCAGGCGCCGGATGAGTGCATTGCGTTTGACCATCTCCCGCATCCCGAGCGCCAGGTTGATGGTCACGATCGCCGGCAATCCTTCCGGCACTGCAGCAATCGCGAGAGTGATCGCCACCATGAACAACTCGACAATGGTCTCCTGCTCCGCCTTTAGATAATCGAGCAGGCCGGACTGGGCGATCGCTGCCCAATCGGCCTCCCGTGCTATGGCAACCAGGAAGACGAGTGCGCAGATGATGAGCGAGCCCCAACCTAGCCATTTGCCCAACTGATCAAGCCGAATCTGCAGCGGGGTAGGCTCCTCCTCATAGGACTGGATCATCTCGGCTATTCGGCCCATCTCGGTCTGCATCCCGGTGGAGACCACCGCGCCCCGGCCGCGGCCATATGTCGCCATTGTACCCATGTAGGCCATATTCCTGCGGTCGCCGAGTACAGCGTCAATGGGTGCGGTGGATCCGGCATCCTTTTGAGCTGGGAACGACTCACCCGTGAGAGAGGCCTCATCGATCTTGAGGTTGATTCCCTCCAGCAGACGCAAGTCGGCGGGAATAAAGTTGCCCGCTTCCAATAGCACCACGTCGCCGGGATCCAGCTCCCGCGCCGCAATGGTCACACGATGACCATCGCGGATGGTTTGAGCATCGGGGGCAGCCATCTTTTTCAACGCGGCCAGCGCCTCCTCTGCCTTTCCTTCCTGTACCACCCCTATGGCAGCATTCAGGATGACGATCGCCATGATAGCGCTCGCTTCGATATAGTCGCCCAACAATGCCGAGATTATGCTGGCCCCAATCAGGATCCAGATGACGAAATTGTTAAACTGCGCCAGGAACATCTGCCAGAATCCCGGCCGGGGGCGCTCCTGCAATTCGTTGTAGCCGTGAGTCTCCAAGCGGCGAGCCGCTTCTGTGGCCGTCAACCCCCTTTGTCGATCCGTCTCTAGTTGCTCGATTGTCTGATCGGCTGGCGCGTTGTGCCAGGCTTGTCTGTCCTCAGCCATAGGCTGGTGAACCTCCCGAATCAATCACACAGGCTCGTGTCCAGTCGCCATTATACCAAGAGCATTCACGATGTAAAACGGGTGGTCCGAGGGTGTTGATAAACGGACAGGATGCCGTTTCCTCGCCGCCCCCGCCTCTCTCTCCCGTCGCCGCAGCCCATTTTTCCGCACCCTCCCTCCGGCTGCTTGCCCCCGTGACCGGTTTAGCGGATAATGCGCTCTGTTGCTCAACCGGAGAGAAAGGAGCTGTGCGTGGACATCTTTGTTAGATCTGGGGCTGTCCAAGAGGATTCAGCCGATGCCATCATCATCAGTATGTTCGAGAATTCCCGGCCGCAAGGCGGGGCGCAAGCAGTAGACGCGGCGCTTGACGGCGCGCTTTCAGAATTGATTGAGGGGGGTGATTTCAGCGGCAAGGAGGGCCAAGTGGCGGTCCTGTACCCACGCGGGGCGATTCCCGCTCGACGGGTGCTGGTGACCGGACTGGGCAAGATGGAAGAACTTGCCATCGACACCATTCGCAGAGCGGTCGGAGCGGCCGCCACCAGGGCGCGGGACCTGGGTGCCAGACAGGTGACCGCCGAGGTACTCGATGTCCGCTCCAGGGAAATCGGTCTGTCCAGGGTTAGCCAGGCAATGGTGGAGGGAAGCTCGCTGGCGTTGTACGAATACCCGGCCGAGCGACAAGAGGCGCAGGGCGAGAAAGAGGTCGAATCGCTCACCCTTATCCCGCCCGACGGTGCTGCGGAGGCGCTGGCAGCGGTGGAAAGCGGAGCCAGAACAGGGGAAAGGATCGCGGCCGGGGTTGACCTCGCCCGCACCTTGATCAATCATCCATCCAATATCGCCACCCCGACTCTGCTGGGCGAGACGGCCGAGGCGATCGCCAGAGATCTCGGGCTCAATTGCCAGGTTCATGATCGGTAATGGGCCGAGGAGCAAGGAATGGGAGCATTCCTGGCGGTTGCGCAGGGAGCGGGTCAACCCCCAAGATTCATTGTGCTGGAGTACTGTCCCCCCGCGATGCAGGATGTGGGCAACGGCGATGATGTCGTCGATGCGTTGGTCCTGGTTGGCAAGGCGATCACGTTTGACAGCGGCGGGATCTCTCTCAAACCAGGCGAGAACATGTACCTGATGAAGGGCGACATGGGGGGCGGCGGAGCGGTGCTCGGCGCAATGAAAGCTATCGGCGCCATCAAGCCTCCCGTCCGGGTGATCGGCTTGGTGCCGGCGACCGACAACATGCCGGATGGCAATGCCTACAAGCCGGGCGACGTGGTGCGGGCGATGAATGGGAAAACGATCGAGATCCGCAGCACGGATGCGGAAGGGAGGATGATTCTTGCCGATGCGCTGTGCTACGCCGCGCAGTTCGACCCGGCCGCAGTGGTTGACGTGGCGACCCTGACCGGCGCGTGTGTCGTCGCCCTGGGGAGGGGGGTAGCGGCCGGTTGTTTCTCGACCGATGACGCCTTACGCGATAGGTTGATGGCAGCCTGCAAGCCAACCGCCGAGCGGCTCTGGCCAATGCCGCTGTTTGAGGAGTACCGCGAGGCGCTCAAATCGGATGTCGCCGACATCGTGCACACTGGCGGCAAATTCGGGGGTGTGGGTACATCGGCCGCCTTTCTGAAAGAGTTCACTGATTACCCCTGGGCCCACCTGGACGTGGCAGGGATGGCATTCAACCCCCTCAAGGCAAGCAACTCTTATACCCCAAAGGGAGCCACCGGTTATGGCGTCAGGCTGCTGGTGGAGTTTGTGTTGAGTTGGTGATGCCTGTCCATGCTGGCAAGGAGTCCGTCTGAACGGTTTGATTGAACGAGCTGCCTCGAGCCTGGCACAGGCCCACGCTCTTGTC
>WSZX01000364.1 GCA_013139935.1 Ardenticatenales bacterium | reverse complement strand
ATGAAGGGGTACTGGAGAATGCCCACCGAGACGGCCAACGCTTTGCGGCCTGACCCCGAGGGCGGTGGCCCCTGGCTCTACACTGGCGACCTGGCGACCATGGATGAGGACGGGTATTTCAGAATCGTGGATCGCAAGAAGGATATGATCCTGGGTGCAGGTGGGTACAACATCTACCCGCGCGAGGTCGAGGATGTACTCTACGAGCACCCCAAGGTGCTAGAGGCCGCCGTGGCCGGCATCCCGGTGGCGGGAAAGGGCGAGCGAGTGAAGGCCTACGTCGTTCTCAAGGATGGCGAGACAGCCACCGAAAAAGAGATCATTGCCTTTTGCCGGGAGAACCTGGCTCCCTTCAAGGCGCCCAAGTTCGTCGACTTTCGCGAGGAGTTGCCCAAAACCCTGGTGGGCAAGGTTCTGCGCCGCGCGTTGGTGGAGGAGGAACTCGAGAGGCAAGCCGGGGATTAATCCCTGATTCGTGTGGGGCTAGTAACGAGGCATGGAGCGCATGAGCGAGTTCTCGCTGGAGGGAAAGGTAGCGGTGATCACCGGCGCGTCGCGGGGCATCGGCAGGGCGATTGCCTTGCGGCTGGCGCAGGCCGGGGCAAAGGTGGTGGTCAGCAGCCGGAAACTGCAGAACGTCCAGGAGGTGGCGGACGAGATTGCCGCCGCCGGCGGGGAGGCGCTGGCGTTTCAGGCCCATGTCGGCCGGCCGGCCGATGTGACAGCGCTGGTGCAGCAGACAGTGGAGACCTTTGGTCGGGTGGACGTGGCAATCAACAACGCAGCCACTAACCCCCACTTTGGACCGATGCTGACCGCTGACGAAGGGCAGTGGGACAAGATCCTGGATACCAATGCCAAGGGGGTCTTTCGAGTGTGCAAAGCGGTTGCGCCGCACATGGAGGCTCAAGGGAGTGGCAAGATCATCAACATTGCCTCTGTGGTTGGCCTGCGGCCGTCGCCCGGAATGGGGGTATACGGCATCTCCAAGGCGGCCGTGATCATGCTGACGCAGGTGCTGGCCATGGAGTTAGGCCGTGCCAACATCCAGGTGAACAGTATCGTGCCGGGGTTGATCAAAACCCGCTTTAGCCAGATGCTGTGGCAGACGCCGCACATCGCCGAGCCGATTCTCGGCCGCCTGCCCCTGGGGCGTTTTGGCGAACCCGAGGACGTGGCAGGGCTGGCTTTGTACCTGGCCTCGCCAGCGTCCGACTATGTCACCGGGGCACTGTTCCTGGTGGACGGGGGCATGAACATAGCCACGGCCATGGCGTGAGTAGGGGGCGTACCGGGAAGGGCGCTAACGTGCGTGGCTGTGCTGGGAATGCCCTTATCGGTTCGTTCAGGAAGGCAGTAACAGATCGCTGTTCACCCACCAGATGATCCGCTGCCTCTCTGTCTGCAGGGTGTTGGCCCGCTCTCGAAACTGGTCCCGTTGCCTTGAGATCCGGCGCTGCATGTCTGCGGTTTGTCTCACCAGCGACTGGGCCGGTGCTGGGTTGCTGAACCGGCCAATTATGATTTCCTGCTTCTCGAATGAGCTGGATGACCTGAGCTGAGATCGCCTCTGGTCGCCTTTTTTGCGCTGCTCCAGACTCCGGTGAGTGCGAGGGTTTTGGCCGGAGGGGCTCACCATGGCTGAGATGACGCCAGTTCGAATCAGGGCCAAGCGAACAGCTCTTGAGCTGGCTCTCATTCATCACATTGCCCCGACATCTGCATTCGGTGACCTTTCTGTTTCTCGACACTTCCCCTGAGGTTGCTTGTACAAGCGCGGCCTGCGGATTATAATCTATAATAGAGGTTCTCTGGAGAGTGCGAGGACGAGAGCGCCAGGTCGTGGTGGTATGCTCCCTCTCTTGACGGTCAGTTGATAGTCGTAGAACGGGTACTATCTATCGAGATGAGGCACGACAATGCTCAACAATGCTCCTTTCAGGAGCAGCACACGTGTGCAATGCGTATCGTGGCTTGATCAAGCCACATGGTGCTGTCGGGGATCCAGACAGCGGGTACTGCTTGCTGTCACGGCGTCAGGCCTCGCTATTCGCCTCTCTCTTGCCGGACGTGCAGATTAGATGGGCCTGATGACCATTAGCCTGGACACCCTTTCTCCATGAGCTACGCTTTTTCCGCGTTCTCGTTGCCGCTCTTGCTCACCTCAGTGCTGTGCGGAGCGTTGGCCCTGTACGTCTGGCGCTTCCGGGCTGAACAGCGTGGAGGAATGGCGTATGTGCGACTGATGGTTGTCGTGGGCGCGTGGACCCTGGCCTATGCCATCGAAATCCTCGGTGCTGATGTGGCGACCAAGGAGATCTGGGAGTCGGTCATCATATCGTGCATCGCCCTTGTGGCGCCGCTCTGGCTGATACTGGCCGTGGAGCACACCGGGCGCGAGCACTGGCTTTCGCGTCGCAACACCTTCCTGGTCTTCTTTCCCGCCGCTGTGACGATTCTCATGGTTGTCACCAACAGCCTCCATCACCTGGTCTGGACCGAGATCCGCATAGACAGCGCGGGCCCGTTTCTCGCCACGCTCCCGGTTCGTGCTCCGTGGTTCTGGGTGCACGCCAGCGTCACATGGGTGTACCTGGCAGGTGGCCTGGTTCTGTATGGACTGTCCGTCATGTATGCGCCCCGCCCCTATCGTCTTCAGGGGTATGTAATGATCATTGGCGCATTGCTGCCGCTGGTGGGCAACTTGCTGCACCTGGTTGGCGCCGTCCCGGTGCCGGGTTTGGATCTGGGGCCATTTGCGTTTGCGGTGTCCTGCTTTGTGATGGCTGTGGGGCTGTTCCGGTATCGCCTTCTCGATCTGGCGCCGGTGGCGCGCCGTGCCATCCTGGAGAGCATGCGCGAGGGGATCATTGTGGTCGATGACCGCGAGCGGGTCGTGGAGATCAATCCGGCTGCACGGCAGATGCTGGCGCTGTCCGACACCGATGTGATTGGACGGGACAATGTGCTGCGGCCGCTGATGGACCGAGCCGAAATGGACAGTACCGAGCTGCCGGAGGAATTGTTGCTGTCTCACGACAATATCAATCGTTGGATCACCGTCTCGGCGTCTCCGCTGTCTGACAGCGGCGGACGTTCGCTGGGGCGGATGATCGTTCTGCGTGACACGACGGAGGAGCACCATTTGGAGCAGATGCGCGAGGATCTGCGCTGCATGTTGGTCCACGATCTGCGCAACCCCTTGACCGTCATCGATATGGGGCTGTCAATGCTGAAAAGGGCTCAAGACCAGTTACCATCCGATCTTCAACCGGTGGTTGACATGGCGTGGGCGAACAGCTCGCGCGCCCTGATGCTGGTCAATGCGATCCTCGATGTGGCCCGTTTGGAGCAAGGACGGATGCCCATGGAAGCAGAGGCGATCTCGCTCAGCGAGATCGCGAGCAAGGTCGTGTTTTCGATGACCCCGCTGGCGTGGGAGTATTCGGTGCGCGTCGAGACCGTCAATCGTGGTGCTTTGCCCCCGGCCTGGGCCGATGGGCGCTTGGTGACCCGAATCGTCCAGAACCTGATCGACAATGCCATCAAATTCTCCCCGAAAGGTGGCGTGGTTCTGGTCTCTATCGGTGAGCTTGAGGGGCATCCGGGCATTTCAGTGTCCGATAACGGCCCAGGCATGTCTCAGGAGTTGCGGGGTCAACTGTTCCAAGAGTTCGTCACCGGTCACCAGGAGAGGCGAGGCACTGGCATGGGCTTGGTGTTTTGCAGGTTGGCGGTCGATGCCCAAGGCGGCCGAATCTGGGTGGAGAGTGCTCCTGGCGAGGGCACGACCATCTCGTTCAGGCTGCCCCCACAGGCTGCGCAGCAGGCGTCCGTGGACTCGTGAGGTGCGATCCG
>WSZX01000508.1 GCA_013139935.1 Ardenticatenales bacterium | reverse complement strand
GCGCTGCTGGCTACGCCTGAGGCTCGAACCCAGATCCTGGAGCGACTGGGTAGACTGGGGTATCGGCAAATAGCGCTAGACCTGACAGGTTATCGTATGGGGAGTCTGAACGATGATATCCAACCACACAAAATCCCCAGCGGCCCGGCCTGATATCGGCCGCCAGCACCGCAAAGGGGTACCAGAGGTGATTGCGGCCGACTGCAAGACCTCCGAACAATCTATTGCTATCGCAAGAACGTTTCTAGATCAGACGGGACGGGCCATTCTCAGCCGGGTGCCACCAGCGCTGGAGGAACGCCTGGAGGCCGAGTTTGCCCCTCCACTGGAGCTTGAATGGTACCCGGCCTCGCGAGGCGCCATCATCCGCACCAAAGACGGACGGACGGAGCCGACCGGCGGCCGGGTGGGGATAATCACGGCCGGCACATCCGACATCCCTATTGCTGAAGAGGCTGCACTCATGTGCCGCGAGATGGGCTGCGCGGTGACCGAGATCTTTGACGTGGGCGTGGCGGGCCTGCACCGTCTGTTCGAACCGCTGCAGCAACTGTTGGACGAGGAACGGGTTGACGTGCTGATTGTAGCGGCCGGTATGGACGGTGCGTTGCCCTCAGTTGTCTCTGGCCTGGTGGATGTACCGGTCATCGGCCTCCCCACTTCGGTTGGATATGGCATGGGTGGCAAGGGGAAAGCTGCTGTGCTTTCCATGCTCCAGACCTGCTCTCCGGGCCTGGCGGTGGTCAACATTGACAATGGTATCGGCGCGGGTTCAATGGCCGGGCTGATCGCCAATCGGGCGGCCGCGGCGCGCGAGACGGCCGGCACCAGCTAACGACTGGACACCCGTCCTCACTCCATACTCGTCAACCTGTTGACCGTTTCCATTACCTGCCATAGTGGCACTCTGGCCTCAAGCGCCAGTCGTGCGCAGTCCTCGTACTCGGGCGATACCGCGACCGGTTTTCCATCGAGCAGCTTGACCTTGGTCCGCACCACACCCCACGGCGTGGCGACCTCATCCACCCGGCGGCCGGCGGTGGCACGCCGCACCTGCTGGACGCGCACCCCCAAGGTCGTCGTTTCTTGAAGGATGGTGCGCTCCACCGCTGTGCTGTCTTGCGGTCTGCACTGCACCGAGAGCATCACTCCCGGCCGATTCTTTTTCATCTGGATGGGTGTGAACCATACATCCAGGGCGCCGGCCTCCAATAGACTTCCCATCGTGTATCCCAGCGCCTCCCACGTCGTATCGTCCAGGTTGCACTCTAGCAGGGTAATCACATCACCCTCAGCGCCGCCTCCGGGAGCCAAGGGAGGGCCCAGCCAGACCCGCACCGCGTTGGCCCAGGGGAGCTCTTTGCTCCCCAGACCATACCCCACCTGCTCGATCTGCATCGCCGGCCGCGCTAAGGTGGCCAGATGGGCCAGCAGGACAGCCCCCGTGGGCGTGACCAACTCCGTCCCGGCCGTGGAAGGGACGACAGGTGCGTTGACGCTGGCCAGGAGCTTCAGCGTGGCGGGCGCAGGAACCGGCAGACGGCCGTGCTCCGTCTGGATGGTTCCGTTCCCCAGTGTCAACGGTGAGGCATACACCCGGTCAATCCCCAGCCGCTCCAATCCGCTGACAAAGCCGATGACATCCACCAGGGTGTCCACTGCGCCCAGCTCGTGAAAGTGCACCTGCTCGATGGTCGTCCCGTGGACCTGTGCCTCTGCCTCTGCCAGCCGGGCAAAGATCGCCAGGCAGCGGTTCCCCGTCTCCTCCGGCAGGCTGCTTGCCCGGATCATGTCCTGGATAACGGGCAGGTTTCGGGCCGGCCGGTCGCTTCCCGGGTCAATCACAGTGAATCTGGTGCCGGCCAGCCCACCGCTCACTCCCCTTTCGGCCGTCAGTCGGTACCCGCTCAATGGCAAACGAGCGAGGTCAGTTCGCAAATCTTCCAGATCAAGCCCGGCATCCAACAGCGCACCCAGTAGCATGTCGCCGCTGGCGCCGGAAAAGCAGTCAAAGAAAGCAATCTTGTCGTTACCCATGACACCTCCAGGCCCACGAGCCTATGCCCTGCATGCAGGTATGGTACCGCGAGTTGGCGCTGGCGACAAAAGCCTGTGGTGAGAGTGTGAAAACAAAAAGCCGCCGCGGGGCGAGAGATGAGGGGGCGCCCACGCATTGCCCAGCGCAGGACTACCGAGTGAGCGGCGTCTTGTCTGTTTCGACACCGAGGGTGTGGAAAAGCAAGCGAGGCGCCGTCCCCTCTGCAGTTCCGTTGCTGCACACACTTGCGCCTGCGGGCAGTGCAGGTGAGGAGAACTGACAGGGGTGGCGAAGGGGGCGCTCTGCGCCCCCTTCGCCACCCCTGTCTCTCTCTCCCCTCACAGCAGCCCCCTTTTTCAACACCCTCACACCCTCTGTGGCTCAATCGGCGCGGCGGCAGTATAATCCCCTGCAGGACAGAACGGCGGAGGCGAACCTTGAAGGTTATCATTGATTTCGACGGGACTTTGACGGCTGAAGAGCTTCAAGTGGCAGCACTGGCGGCCAAATCGCTTGACACCCTGGCGCACGAGATCATTCACGTACCCCGGGAGTTGCTGGCGGCCGAATACCAGGCCACGCGGGCACGCCTGCTCCGCGCTACGCACCGCCACTGGTGGGAGGTCAATGGACTGATCGCTTCCTACTGTGACGAAGGCGCCTTTATTCTCAATACCACCACGCTGCAGGTGTTGCTGCGGGAGAATGATACCTATCTCCAGGCAGTGACGGCCGCCTTTCCAGAGGCCGAATACGACCCAGTGGTCGACTGTACCAACCATCTGTTTCATCGCCACACGGCCGAGCTACCTCCGGAGTTCCGTCCTGGCGCTCGCAACGTACTGGCCGCCCTGCAAGACCATCCCGGCCGCACGCCGCTCATTCTCACGAATTCGCTGGGTGATAAGGTTCGCCGCCACCTGAACACACTAGGATTGGACGCCGAAATCGCGGTACTGGGTGATACACGACAGTACGAGATGGTCCCAGATTGGCCGCATTCCTTCGTGCTTGCACACGGGAAGGAGACACAGGTCTGGCGTGTGCTGCCGAAATACTCGATCGATCTTCGCCGGCCGGCCTATTATCAGGCGCTAGTACGGGAAGCCGCCGACAACTCGCAACTGGCAGTGGTGGCAGACACCTTCTCCCTTCCCGGCGCCCTGCCATTGGTGATGGGGATTCCGTTTTTTCTCCTGCGCACGTCCTACACGCCCGCCTGGTGCATTCGGGCAGTCGCAGAACATCCGCTGGGCAGCATTCTGGAAAAACTGGCCGACCTGCCCGCCGCGCTCGATTCAGTTGCAGACCCGGGATAGCGGAAAGCCTTGGCTACTCTTGCCGGCGCAGGCTGAGAGCAATCCGGCCGCGGTCCGCATCCACATTGAGCACAGCCACATCCACTATATCCCCCACAGAGAGGAGGGCGAATGGATCGCGCACCCGCCGGTCACTCATCTCGGAAACGTGGATCAGCCCATCTTGCTTGACGCCAATGTCGACAAAAGCCCCGAAATCGACCACATTGCGCACCGTCCCCTTCAGCGACATCCCCGGCCGCAGATCTTCCATGGAAAGCACATCAGAGCGCAGGATGGGAGCGGGCAGGTCGTCCCGCGGGTCCCGGCCGGGCTTTTCCAGCTCTTCAAGGATATCGGCCAGGGTTATCTCGCCCACACCCAGCCATTCAGCCAACTCGCCTGGATCGTCAAAGCACTGGCGAAACTCGGGCACCAGCCGGGGCAGCGCCTCCCAGGATACCCGCTCTTCCCACGAGCGGCCGGCCTCCCGCATCTCCGTCATTAGCCGGTCAACTATCGAGTAGGACTCTGGGTGGACGCCCGTGTTGTCCAGCGGCGCCTCGCCATGGGGAATCCGCAGAAAGCCAGCCGCCTGCTGGAAGGCCTTTGGGCCAACCCCTTTGGCCTTGAGCAGTTCCTGGCGGCGCCGAAACGGCCCGTTCTCGTCCCGGTAAGCGACGATGGCAGAGGCGGTCTTGGGGCCCAGTCCGGACACATACCGCAGCAAGGCCGGTGAGGCGGTGTTCAGGTTCACGCCCACGTGGTTGACGGCCGATTCGACCACGATGTCCAGCGCCTCTGCCAGCCGCTTCTGATCCACATCGTGCTGGTAGAGCCCCACTCCGATGGACCGGGGGTCGATCTTGACCAGTTCGGCTAACGGGTCCAGCGTGCGGCGGCCGATGGAGACCGCCCCGCGCAGGGAGACATCCATGTCGGGCAATTCCTGGCGGGCGAGCGGCATAGCAGAGTAGACTGATGCGCCCGCCTCACTGACCACCAGGTAGTGAAGGCCATCGACATCCTGGATGACCTCGGCGGTCAACTGCTCGGTCTCGCGGCTGCCGGTTCCATTGCCGATGGCGATCAGGTTGACATCGTGCAACTGAATTAGCTTGACCAGGGTTTTCTTGGATTCCTCCCACCGCCCCTTTGGGGCGTGCGGATAGATGGTACCGGCCTCCAGCACCGCCCCGGTCGGGCTGATCACGGCTACCTTGCACCCGGTCCGGTAGGCTGGGTCTATTGCCAGAATGGTCCGGTCGCGCAGGGGCGGAGCCAGCAGCAGAGCACGGAGGTTGGTGACAAACACCTTGATGGCATGCTCTTCGGCCGCTTGCGTCAGGTTCCGCCGCATCTCACGCTCCATGGCCGGCCGGATCAGACGCCGGTAGGCGTCCTCCACAGCTTCCAGCAGATGCGGCGCGAGCGGGGACCGGCGCTTGGGCGGGTGAAGGGAGACGACCACCACCACTGCTTGATCGGCCGGCTCATCCAGTTCCACCCTGAGGACCTTTGCCTCCTCGCCTCGGTTGATGGCCAGGACCTGATGCGGCTTGAGTTGGCGGACGTGGACCCCATAGTCATAGTAGAGCCGGTAGGTTCCTTTCGGATCGGCCGCCGGGCCATCCTTGGTGGCTCTGACCCGGACAAAGACCCGGTTCTCAAAGAACTGCCGAAGGCCGGCGCGCACCTCGGCGTCGTCGGAGATCATCTCAGCCACGATGTCCCGGGCGCCGGCCCAGGCATCATCCGCCGTGACAACCTGGTCGGAGAGATAGGGCGCGGCGACCCGGCTCAAGGGGGGCAATCTAGTCGGCTGCTCCCAGATCAACTTGGCTAGCGGTTCCAGCCCGCGCTCACGGGCGACGGTGGCCCGGGTGCGTCGCTTGGGCTTGTAGGGCAAGTAGAGGTCTTCCACCTCCTGCAACGTCGCAGCTTGCTTGACGGCGGCCGCCAGGTGCGGTGTCAACTTGCCCTGTTCCGCGATAGACCTGAGCACGACCGCTTTCCGGTCTGCCAGGTTGCGGTGATAGGCAAGCCGCTGCCCGAGTTGGCGCAACTGTTCCTCATCCATCACGCCAGTCATCTCCTTGCGGTACCGGGCGATGAACGGGATCGTGTTGCCCTCGTCCAGTAGTCTAGTGGCGGCGGCAACCTGTTCCGCACGGAGATCAAGTTCGGCCGCTAGCTTGTCCTGATAGTCATCCCAACTCATTGCCTCTGCCCTTTCTCAATCAGTTCTTGCGTAATCGGTCGCTGATGACCAGGATTCCTGGAACTTTCAACAGGCCCCGCTACGCCGAGGTCTCCTGAGTGCGCCCGCAGGAGCATTCTCTTCGGCCGACGCTCCCCTCAATGCAATGCACAGCCCAGGAGATGACCGGCCGCCCCGTCTCGCTGTGCCGGACATTCATCGGCCGGCTCCTGGCCGCTAGACATAGTTCAGGTTCGGGTCGTCCCGGATGTAGGCCAATTCTTGCCCGAGGTAGGGCAATTCCGGCAAGTGGTGCCAAACCCGCAAGAGGTGGTAGGCAGGCGAAGTCAAAAGCCGGCACGCGTCAACGGCTTGACGCCAGATCGGCCGGCGGACCTCGGCTGCTGTCTCTGCATCGGGCAGCAAGCCGAAATCCCAAGCTGAACAGAGCCGCGCCACAAAATCGACCCGCTCCGACAACGTGTCGATCTCGGTGGGAGGATCGACGTCAGGATAGAGCGCACCATCAATCCACGAGGGCATCGAGGAACTCCGTTGAGAACCACAGCCGCAGTTGGTTCGCTGCTTCTCGCTGCGGCGGGTCCGTGATCTGCGCCAATGGCCGGTGTTGGGCAACCCGGGCCAGGTGGGTTTCGATCGCGAGGCGTGCGCGGTCAGGGCTAGTATCGCTGCCCGCCAGTTGTTGGCGCCGCCGCCACAAGCGCCAGCATTCGGCGGCGGTAATCAAATTGGCCTGGCACAGAGCGTGGATGTCGCGTATGTCTCGCGGAGCGCCCCGTTCGACCAGCGCCACCATCTTGCTTGCGACCAGATCAGGAAAGCTGTCGAGTAATACATCGGCCCACGGCGCAGGTTCGGAAGCCTGCAATTGGGCAGAGCGCCGGGCTATCTGGAAGCTAAAACCGGTCCTTCCCTCCTGCCGGCACTCTACGCTGACCACCTCGCCCCAGGCACGCCGCCGCACATCTCCGAATGAGCAGAGTGCGTCCTCGATAACTGTGAGGATTTGCTCCTGCTCCAGTTCGGTCGTCGAGGGCGCCCACCAAGCGTCCACATCGTGAGTCGGCCGGTAGTCCAGGTAGTGCAGGAGACCAAAGGCGCCTCCGATGGAGAGCCTATCTCCCAATCCG
This sequence comes from Ardenticatenales bacterium, assembly GCA_013139935.1. GTDB lineage: Bacteria > Chloroflexota > Anaerolineae > Promineifilales > UBA4811 > GLR113. Next base: position 79 of record WSZX01000508.1, on the reverse strand, counting down.
CGAGAAGCCAGCGCTTGCAGGCAGGCCTCGGCAAAGATCGAGATGTGAGCAGGGCGGCTTGCGACACGACGATTCATCT
>WSZX01000129.1 GCA_013139935.1 Ardenticatenales bacterium | reverse complement strand
CCAGGCTCTGGATCAGCCGGCGCAGCGGCCGCGCTCCATAGTCCGGGTCATACCCTTTGCTGGCCAGCATCTCCCGGGCCGCTTGGGTCAGTTGCAGGCATAGCCCTTGCTCCAGCAGGCGCTGGTTGACTTTGGCTATCTCCAGGTCTACAATCTGGACAATGTCATCCCTATTGAGCGCGCGAAAGACCACCACACTGTCCACCCGGTTGAGGAACTCCGGCCGGAACTTTCCTTTCAGCCTGTCTATCAGCTTCCCGCGCATCGTTTCGTAGGCCGACTCCTCTTCGGATGTCTGGTCCCGATGAAAGGAGAACCCCAGGCTCGCGCCACGCTTGATGATCTCCGCGCCGACATTGGAGGTCATGATGATGATCGCATTCCGGAAATCGGTTTTGCGTCCCTTGGCATCAGAGAGCTGTCCCTCTTCCATTATCTGGAGCAAGACATTGAAAGCATCAGGATGCGCTTTTTCCAGCTCGTCAAACACGACAATCGAATACGGCCGGCGGCGGATGGATTCGGTGAGTTGGCCGGCGTCTTCATACCCCACATAGCCAGGCGGTGAGCCGATCATGCGGGCGACCGTATGCCGCTCCATGAACTCGGACATGTCCAACTGGATCAACGCCTCTTCGCTACCGAACATGAACTCGGCCAGCGCCTTGGTCAGTTCAGTCTTGCCCGTTCCGGTCGGACCCAGAAACATAAAGGAGCCGATGGGCCGCTTGGGATCCTTGAGGCCGGCCCGTGCGCGCCGCACCGCCTTGGCAATCGAATGAATGGCCTCGTCCTGCCCGATGATTCGTTCCTGGAGCGTCTTTTCCATCCCCAACAGCCGTTCGGTCTCTTTGCCGGCGATGCGAGCAACGGGGATACCTGTCCACATGGAGACCACTTCGGCTATGTCTTCCTCGCCCACCGTGGGTCGGTTGGCGGGCGACCGCCACGCTTCGCGCAATTGCTCAATGGTGGCTTCGAGCTCCTCCTGGCGGCTCTGCAGGGCGGCTGCATCCGTCTCGCGGGCGTCCTCCTCCGCTGCCTCCTTGTCGGCTCGAATCGCGCGCAAATTGGCATAGGTCTCTCGCAGTTGCTGGGCCTGCGGGGTCTTGTACATCCGAACGCGGGATGAGCTTTCATCAATCAGGTCAATCGCCTTGTCAGGAAGGAATCGGCCCGTCACATAGCGTGCCGACAGCCGGGCGGCCGCCTCAATCGCTTCGTCCGTGATGGTGAGTTGATGATGTTTCTCGTATGGCCTCCTGACGCCATGCAGAATCTCAATGGTCTCACCCACAGTGGGTTCATCGATGTAGATAGGCTGGAAGCGGCGCTCCAGGGCCGCATCCGCCTCGATGTTCTTGCGATACTCTTCCAACGTCGTTGCGCCAATGCACTGCAATTCTCCCCGTGCCAGCGCGGGTTTCAGGATGTTCGCGGCGTCCACCGAGCTTCCGGCCGCACCGGCTCCCACCAGCATGTGGACTTCGTCAATGAACAAGATCGACTCGCTCGCCTTTAGTTCTTCGATGACCCGTTTGAGGCGTTCCTCAAACTGGCCCCGGTACATTGTGCCGGCCACCAGGCTGCCGACGTCCAGCTGGAGCAATCGCTTGTTCAGCAATGGATCGGGTGCTTCCTGCCGGTAGATGCGTTGGGCCAGCCCTTCGACAATGGCAGTCTTGCCCACTCCCGGCTCGCCAATGAGAGCAGGGTTGTTCTTCGTCCGGCGCGAAAGGATCTGTATGACCCGCTCCACCTCCATCTCCCGGCCGATGACCGGATCCAGCTTTCCCTCCGCCGCCAGGGTTGTCAGATCGGTCGTGAGCTGATCCACGACCGGAGTTTTGCTCTTTTCCTTGGTCCTGGCCGGGTCCGATCCGCCTTCGGCCGGGCGATCCTTGAGGGTCTTTTGTACATGGCGGCGCACCTGACTGGGGGTCAGTCCAAACTGCCGCAGAATACTGGCCACTATCCCCTCGGTCTGCCGCATCGAGGCCAGCAGCAGATGTTCGGTACCGATATAGTTCTGCCCCTGGCGCCGCATCTCATCAACCGCCAGTTCCAGCAACCGCTTGGTGCCTGGAGCAAGCTCCACCCTTCCAGACGGCGGGCGGGTGGCCGAACGTGACATCCGCTGCACCAGGGTCTTGACTCGATCGACCTCCAACCCCAAATCGCTTAACGCCTGCCCCGTCGCCCCACCCTCTTCAAGCAGTCCTATCAACACGTGCTCAGTGCCAATAAACGCGTGGCCCATGCCCGCGGCGCTGTCCTTGGCCAGACTAAGCACATGGCGAGCGCGTTGAGTAAAGCGCTCCATCTTGTTAGCCACTATGCCCTCCAGACCAGCCCCACTGTCCTGCCGGAGGTGTCGACGTATCGACGCCCTCGAGCTTCAGAACACCGGAATGGTCGCACTGTCGTACCGATTTCATGATGCAATGGATCAGGCCTCGAAAAGAAACGACCGCCACTAGGGGCGGCCGCTGACAACCACTGTGGCACGCTGCTGACCCGCACACCCTCGGCCTGCGGGTCTTTTATTCGCTTTCCTCATCGGAGGACCAGGTGTCAGAGACCGCGGCATCGGACCAATCCGCATCCGCGTATTCGTCCGAGTCGACCCGCTTGATACTCAGGCCCAACCGCCGGCGCTGCGCCTCGATGCGAATCACCCGCATCGTGACCATCTGGCCTTCACTCACTACCTCGCTCGGGTGCTCTATGTGCTCCTCCGACAATTCGGAGATGTGAATCAACCCCTCGATGTCATCCAGGCCGGTGAGCCGAGCAAAAGCGCCGAACTTTGTCAGTTTGGTGACGGTCCCTTCGACCAGCGTCCCTACCTGGAATGTCTGCTCAATCGTCATCCAGGGGTCCGGTTCCAGCCGCTTCAGGCTGAGCCCAATGCGCCGCCGTTCCCGGTCAACGTTGAGCACATAAACCTTTACCTCGTCCCCTACATTGACAACTTCGCGCGGATGAGCAACCCGCTTCCAGGACAGTTCAGAGAGGTGAACCAGCCCATCTGCCCCGCCCAGGTCTACAAACGCTCCAAAATCCGCCAGGTTAATCACCCGGCCATCGCGGACCTCGCCTTCCTGCAATTCTTCCAGCAACCTATCCTTCTGGGCCTCACGCCACTCTTTCATCGCGGCCCGCTCGGACAGTATCAGCCGGTTCCGGCTGCGGTCTACCTCGATTACCTTGGCCTGGATCTGTTCGCCAACCATGTGCGCCCATCGCTCGTCGGGCGATGAGCCATAGCGAATGTCACGCCGGATATTGTCCAACTGTGAAGCGGGCACAAATCCGCGTACACGCCTCATCTGGACCAGCAATCCGCCCTTGTTGTAGCCGCTGATCTCGCCTTCCAGAACCTCTTGGCTCTCCAGGAGCGATTCCGCCCAGCGCCAGTCAATCTCCTCTTCAGCTCTGGCGATCGAGAGAATGATGTTTCCATCCCGATCCTCCGGGTTGACCACATAGACCTCAACCTCGTCTCCAACGGACAACCGACTGCGCGCTTCCCGCGACATGGACTCCATTTCGCGGCTGGCAATGACACCCTCTGACTTGGCGCCAATATCGATCAGGATTTCTCCCCGACTGACGCTGGCAATGGTACCGTTTCGAATAGTTCCCCGGACTGGCACATTAAAGTCGGCCTCGTCAGAAAACCAGTCGGCCTCCAGCGGATCCGCCAATTCATCCACAACTGGCGGCATGGTGTTCAGCCCCTCGGTAGGGGCAGAGTTGTCATTCATTGACTCTCCCTCAACAACAATCACAGGGGCAATTATATTGAATTTCCAGGTAAAAGCAAGGATGAGATGCCCGCCCGGCCGGCAATGGGCACGTATGCTACAGCACGCGGTGACCGGTCCGCTGCAAGTCCAGTGCAAGGGATCGGCCCACCGCTCGCGGGGCGTGTTATCGGCCGCGTTGGTCGGCCGAACAGAAGGTTGCGCTGGGTACGCTGGAAGGCGATTTGCCGGCGCGGGCCGTCATAGCTATCCTGACGGAGCGGGATTCAAATGCCATTGGTCAAGCCGGTCAGACCGGTCAGGTAACGATCTTCCTCTAGTCGCCCGAGCAACCACAACGGCCATCCTACTCAAGCCTCGGAAATGAATTCAAACAGTACGGGTGTTGCCAGCGCCAGCAGAATGGTCTCTCACTCTCGTGGCCGTCCGGATCGGCGCTCCTGCCCGAGTGTCCGAACTCGCGTCCGAATCTCAGTCATGCTTGTTGACCAGAGCGGCCGCTGCTATCTCCAACAGTGATTGGACACGCGGAGCCATGGCGGCTGGGTTGGGGTGAGTCCCCTCGATCAGCAGCCCGCTGTCGTACAGTTGCTCGATAGCTGTGTCTATCAGCGGTTCGTCCGGCCGGCTGACAACCAGCGTCGTCAGGTTCCGGATCAGCGGGTGATGCCGGTTCAACTCAAATATCTTCCTTGGAGCCTGAAAGTCCGGTTTTAACATCCGGTGTACCCGCTGCATGTCACGCGAGGGAGCATCGCCAGGCGACACCAGCCGGCAGGGACTTTCCGTGAGCACCTTGGTCTCGCGCACTTTTGTGATGCGATCCCCTAATATGGCCGCACAGCGCTCCCTGAACTGACCAAAGTCGGCGTCAGACAGACCCGGTTCCGCGTCCGCCTCGGTCTCGTCCCGTCTCTTTTCCGTCAGTTCCAGCCCGGCATCGTCCACGTTCTGGAATGGAAAACCCTCGTACTCTTCCAGCCCCATCAGCATGAAACTGTCCATCGGGTCCACCAGGTAGAGCACCTCAAGGTCGTTGGCCCGAAAGTAATCCAGATGAGGGCTGCTGGCGACGGAGATCAGGTCTTCTCCGAGCAGGTAGAAGATCCTCTTCTGATCTTTGCCCATCCGGCCGACATACTCTGCCAGGGAGACCAGCATTGCCTCGCCTTTTTCTCCCTCAGACCGCGCCGCAGCTTCAAAGGATGAGACAAAGCGGAGCAGCGGCTTGAGCTTGTCCCGGCCGGAGAAATCAGTCGCCACCCCCTCTCTGATGAAAACGCCAAATTCCCTCCAAAAGCGAGCGTACCTGTCTGAGTCATCCTTGGCTAGCTGGCCCAGCTCTTTGAGCAACCGCGTTTCCAGCACTTTGCGCACCCGCTCCATCGCCCGGCTGGACTGGATCGTCTCGCGGGAGATGTTCAGCGGCAGCTCTTCCGTGTCAACCACCCCTTCAACAAACCTGAGGTGGTTGGGAAGCAACCCCTTGGCGTGCTCTTGGATGAGCACCTTCTTGGAATACAGCCGCAGCCCAAAGTCAGTCTGCCGCCCGAATGGGCCCCGTTCCCGCCTGGATGGAATATACAGCAAGGCATAGACCTGCAGCGGAGCATCGGTATTGATGTGGATGCGGACCAGCGGCTCCTCAAAATCCAGCGTCAGTTGACGATAGAATTCATTGTGCTTTTCATCCGTCATCTCGCTGGGCAATTGCCGCCAGACGGCCGTCTGCTGGTTGATCACCCGATCATTGAGGTATATGGGGAACGGAATGTAATTGGAGTGCTTGGTGATGATCTGCTCCAGTTTCCAATTGGAGACAAACTCGACCGCCTCTTCCTTGAGCCTGAGAGTGACGCTGGTTCCCCGCTCGTCCCGCTCAGCCGGGGCGATGGTATAGCCATCCCCCGCCACGGAGATCCACTCGAACGCCTCCTCGTCCGGCCGGTACGAGCGCGAGACCACCCGCACCTCTTTAGCTACCATAAAAACCGAATAGAAACCGACCCCAAACTGGCCGATCATATCGGCGTCCGGTCTGTTCTCCTCCTGCAGACTGCTCAGAAAAGCCTCTACCCCGGAGTGGGCGATGGTACCCAGATTTTCGATGAGCTCCTCGCGCGTCATGCCAATTCCACCGTCGCTGATGGTAATGGTTTTCGCGTCCTCGTCGATCTGCACGTGGATCGCCAACTCTATCTCCGGGCTGGCCACCTCCCGATTGGTGAGCATCTCGAACTGAACCCGATGGAGCGCATCGGAGGCATTCGAGATCAGCTCGCGCAAGAAAATCTCCTGGTTAGTATAGAGCGAGTGTGCCAGGATGTTGAGCAGTTGGCGGATCTCCGCCCGATACTCGAATGCTTCTGCCTGCGGTGTCTGAACCGTTGTCATTTTCTCATTTCCATGCGCTACCTATCCCGAAACCTCAACTACGTGAGCGACCGACCGGCCGGCCATCTGCCAACAGGCCAACTGCTGCACCATGCCCAACAGTTGGCGCCGACCGGCAGCTACACCTCCCGGATGGTGACCGTACCCGCCGTCGAATCAAAGATGACGTAGCTACTCCGGCCGAATCGTCCCATGATCTCCCCTGGGTTAACCAGCCAGCACCCCGCAACTTGCTCGTGCTGGAACGTGTGGTCGTGGCCATAACAAACCAGGTCGTAGCGGCCGGAAGCAGCCAGCCCGGCCGCTATCTCCGGGTAGTGGTTGATCGCCACCCTGCATCGCGCAAGATCAAGCTCCGCCATTTCGCCGTGCAAGGTCACATTGCCGGCCGCGGCCGCGACCCGGCTCAGCAGCCGTCCATCGCCATCATTGTTGCCCAAGACAGCATGAACCGGTCCGTCGAACCCTCTTGCCATCTGATCCAGGGTGAAAGGGGCGCAGAAATCGCCGCAAAATAGTAGCACTTTCCCGTCATTCATGCCGGGAAGCGCATCAGCCAGTTTCCAGATATTGTCATGGACGTCCGAGCATATCGTGATTAGCATCTTGCATGAATCCCCTTGGAATCCCCCCACCCCGCCCCGCCCTGCACAAAGATATGGCCACCGTGAACACCTGGGGAAAGCGCTTCCAGTAACGCGATCCGGTGCTGTCTGATCACCCGCGGGGCGTCAGCCTTGCCTCCCACTTGAGCTTCTGGTTGGCATGCCCGGTCCTCGCTATTCCAGACCTCCTATCTCAAACCGCTGGTCCAGCACGGTGAATGTGGCAACGGTCGAAGCGGGGCGTTGAAAGGCAATGCGAAAGCTGACAACACCCCCAGCTGGAATAGCCCAGGGAAGGGCAGGATCGGCCGCCCGCAGTGGCATCGAGTTCCCGGCCCCGACCAGAGTCACCGCTGCCGCCGTGATCACCAGCTCACTTTCGCTGCTGTTGAGCACGCTTCCTTCAACGGAGAGCAACGTCCGGTCGCCGGAAAGCTCCGCCCCGCTCAGGTCGACGGCCGCCAACCGGTGCGGATCGATGGCTTCCTGCGGTCCCTCAAAGTCTATCAGGACCTTGACCACGTTCTGCGGCGCGCCGAGCTCTGAGATGGTCCAGCCGAGCTTGGGTCCCTGCAGCGCGGTAGGGACCAGGTACCCGGCCGTTCCCTGGGCCACCGTGTTGGGCGGTATGGCAAGCATCAGGTAGCCAAAAGTCCCCGCCTGGCTAGCGGGAAGATTGAGCGAGTAGACGTTCCCCATTCCATCCTGCAAATCCATGCGCAGCCGGTTCGGATCCAGGACTTGCTGGGAGAGGTTTTCGATTCGATAATCCACCAGATAAAGCGCCCATCCCTCGGGCGCGTTTGGGTTGTCGTATGCATACGATGTACCCAAAACGGTCACTACCACCTCCCCCAATCGTGCCGGTTCGCCTACCGCGACGCTCAGATCCGCCCGTGGTCCGGTCCCTTCTTGAACCTCCGCCATCCGGTACTCGGCGTGAATGACCAATCGGGTCTCCCCATCCCCTCCCAGTGAGACCAGCGTCAGACCGGGGCTCGTCTGGGCAAAAAGATCAGCAGAGTGCGAGTCCGTTCGCTGATCGTAGACCGTGCGGTCGGAAAAACCGAAATGATAGATCGAGCCATTGGATGTGGCCATAGTGATCTCGTCGCCTGGGGCCAGGCTCTCCAATGCGGCCGTATTAGCCTTGGTATGCTCGATTCCGATCACAAAGTTGATGATCGTCCCATACACCCATACCGCTGTGCCGGATTGACCGGCCGGATAGTGCCATTGGCCATCCGGCTTGACCTGATAGGGCAGGATGGAAAAGTTCAATCCTTTCACGGTGATGGATATCGGAGTACTAGTCTGCGCCTGCGGGGTGCCCCCATCCACCAAGATGGAACCGGTCGCGGGGAGCGTATACTCCGACAACGTGGTGGGATCCAGAGTCGGCACACCTGGTTCAGACTCGTCGCCACCGGTCAGCGAGCGTAGAATGAGAGCCCCAAAAAGAGCCAGCATGATCGCCCCGGCCACGACAGCGCCGACGAGGAGGGGGGGAGGAGTGCGGCGAGCCCGGGGTTGGGAAACGTCTGCTTCTTCAGCAACGGGCCACGAGGATGGTTCGGGTAGCTGGCTGTTCGACACCTGCGCTCCTGCTAGGGTATATCTTCCGGCAGCGGTTGGGGAGCAATGCGGACCTCTATCTGCTCCATCGTACCGGACACTCGTCGACTGTACCCAAGGAAGGGGACCTCCACTCGAACGACCCCTGTCACACTCAAGGGGCCAAAGTGCAGACCTCCGCTCTCACTTGTGTATCCAAAAGCCACCAGTTCGCTGCCGACAGTATCATAAACAGCGACGGCAAGATCACGTATCCCTTCTTCTAGCTCAGGGTTCAGGTTCTCGTTGGCATCATAGTAGATCAGGATATCTATCGTGATCACCCGGAGTGCTGGGCCGGCCGGCGTCGCGGTGGGCAACGGGAGAATGCTGAGCGGGATGGGTGGTGGGGTTGGCGAAGGCTGTTGCGTCGGCGATGGCGCCTGGACCACGCCGGTAGGTTGAGGTGTGGCTGAGGGATAGGGCGTATAGGTCGGCACCGGTGTATAGGTGGGCAAGGGCGCCGACGAGGTGGGCCAAGGCGTTCTCGTCGGGGGAAGAGGCGTCAGGGTCGGCGCCTGATCCAGGGAGCATTCAAGGCTGTAGGTAAACGGGGCCAACTGATCGGGAGGGATGCCGGACCAACGTGGACCGACCAGGATATAGAGCCACCCAGTAAAGGTTGAATACCAACTCACCTGGCTGCTATAATCGCCCGGCGCGCGGTCATCGTTCCCTGGCCCGCCCTGTTCAAAGGATGGCCCCAGATACAAGATCATGTTGGTATCAGTGCCCGGCGAGAGGTTAAAAGTCTCGCAACTGAAAAACAGCCCTGGCTTGACCCAGATGCGAAAGAAATCATTGTCCGGTTGATTGGGGTCGCTGCCTGCCCAGGGAACAAAGTTAAGATTGTCATATTGAACACCTGCTCCCAGAACGCGGGCGTGTTCAAAATCATAGTTGGGTTCCATGGCATCCGCACCGGGAATCGCACTGGGTACACCGGACGGAGTGGCACTTACCTCCGGTTCGACCGTATCGGTCGGTGTTGGCGTCACGCTAGGCGTTCCGGGCACTTCATCCACGCCAAGCTGGTAGGTCCGGCCGACCGGATCCGTCGGGTCGCGGTTGGTCAACTCGACGAAATAAAAGCCATCCGTCGGAGCCATGATGATTACACGCGAACCAAGATTGCCCGGCTCCACATCATCGTTCTCACCCAGCAACTGACCCGCCCCGGCCGGCCCGTATATCCGCATATAGGAATCCAAGCCAGGATTCACAGTAGACTGCACCTGATAGGTTCGGCTCGCCTTTCCCCAGAACTTGAAATAGTCAGTGTCGCCCTGCGGCCAGAAGGTGAGATTGGACAAAGAACCGCCCACTGAGATAGGGGTGGCAGAGTTGAAATCGTTGTTGGGTTCATACAGGTCGGCATGAATCGGAGTGGCGGTGGGCGTTTTGGTGGGAGTGGCGGTCTTGGTCGCGGTGGCAAGCACGTCGACTGCCTCGCTAGGGTGCCAGGCGCCAGCCAGTCCTGACATCACCAGCAAGCCCATCAGCCAGGTGATCACGGGGCGAATCGAGGGACGCGCTCTTCGCGCGCGCGAACAATAGGTGCCCATGGACACAACTATAGCACAGACCGGATTACACGCAAACAGCAGAGCCGCGCGTGTCGACACGCATAACAACGCCGCTGCCGCTGATGGAATGAGCAGGGGCAGGCCCTGCTTCACGCCCACACTATCTACGTCTGAGCCAAACACCTAGGCCGGCGAGCCCGGCCGCCAGAATAACGGCGCCGATTGTCAACAGGCTGCCAGAGTGGCGAGTTGCCGGCTGGCGAGATTCTAGAGATGAACCCTGGGCGGGCCGCGTAGGCCGGGGGGTGGTGAAATCTGTGCCGAGTTGGGCGATAGATGTGGGCGGGGACGCGCCGAGGAAAGGCGTTGGGATCGGCAAAGAGATGGCAGTCGGCTCGGTGGTGGCAGTCGGCCGCGCGGTTGCAGCCGGCTCGTCGGTTGCAGTTGGCCGCGACGTAGCAGACGGCCGCGCGGTTGCAGCCGCCGAGCCGGCTGCAGTTGGCTCGGCGGCGGCAGTTGGTCGCGCGGTAGCAGTTGGCCGGTCAGTGGCAGTTGGCCGGTCAATGGCAGTTGGCCGCGCGGTTGCGGTCGGCTCGGCGGCTGCAGTCTGTCGGGCAATGGCGGTTGGCCGTGCCGTGACATTCGGCTCGGCGGCGGCAGTTGGCCAGACAGTGGAAGTTGGCACGGCGGCGGCAGTTGGCTCCCATGTTGTGGCTGCCAAAGGAGTAGCCGCCAGAGGAGTAGCCTCTGGCGCAGGCGCCGCCGTCGGGTTGATAGCAGCCGTTGGAGAAGGAGATGCAGCGACCGGCGTTCCCTGCGCCAGGTAATAAGTTGGCCCACCAATCATACAGTACTCTCCAACCGACTGGTTGCATGGAGCGGCTGGCAGCTCAACATGGAAGAGACCGTCCTGGGCGCTGATCATCCTCCGGTTGCCCATCATGTCAACCAACATCCCGGTCGGGCTGTTCGCAACCACCGTGGCACCGCGTTGGCCGTGAACGCGGGAAAAGAGGACGGTTGTTGACCCACCTGGCTGCTCCATAGTTATCTGCCCCACATCGTCCCAGCGATCGCGTGTGGCACGTGTAGCGCCAGCCAGCATCGCGGTGGCGACCTGGAACGTGGTGTAGGCCGGCCGGCGGCTCCCGTCGGCGCGAATGAGCCCAAAAGGTTCCGGGTTCGCGGCCGCATCCCCGGGCGTGTCAATCAACTTGTAGATGCCAATCCGCTCTGCCCCGGCCGCCATCCCCAGTGCGAGCGCCTGCGGGATATAGGCGGCCTGTTCTTCCAGCGAGACGTGAAAGCGAGGATCCACGATCGGCCAACTGGGGTCCATTGAGGGGGCGGCGTTGGTCTCCACTATCCATATAGGCTTCCAGATCCCATAGGTGCCCATGAGGCCATAATAGTAGGACGTAAGGTCAAAGACATGGTGGGGTTGAAAGTAAAGATGGAGCGTGGCAACGTCAAAGTAGAAATTGTTGCCGGCCGCATTAGGATCGGCCACGAGTCGGTCCAGGAACCGCCGAAAGTAGATATCCCGGCCAAAGGCAGCATCCCACCAATGAGTAACGGCCGCCAGATGAATGACAGCGGTGGGGTTGGCCTCTTTGGCAGTGACGTATCCCGCACGCGTGAGCTGCAAAAAATCGGGCACGCTCCCGCCCCAGGTGTGGCCTGGGTGATTCGGGTCCCAGACGTCAGGCTCGTTCCAGAGAATCCAGTGGTCAATTCTCCCCGCATAGCGGCCGACCACGGCTCGCACAAAAGCGGCCCAGGTATTGCCCGGGTCGGAGTGCGGCATATGCAGTCCACGGGGAATCCCGTTCTCGTTGGCCCATTCGGGCAAACCAATCAGCAACCCAATGACCTGGCGGCCGGCTGCCAGTTCCCTAGCCAGTACATCGTCGGTGAATTCCCCATCATTCCACTCCCCCGGCCCTCCAGGTTGGATCTGAGCCCAATGAAAACGGACTCTTTGCCAGGCAACCCACGCCTGCCAGGCAGCGGCGGGGGCGTGAAAGGCTTCGACCGCGCCAAAGCGGATATCCGATGGCCCGGCCGCGGCAAGAACTGGCGCGCCCCCTGGACCAAGCCCTGAGGCCAGCATAATCACCAACAGGTTGACCAGCAACCTCAGGCTAGATCTGAGGGGGAATCGCATCCACGAAGGATATGAAATCGCTGGGTTCAAGCTCAAACCCGATTGCCCAACGCTCCTTCTCCGCTGCCCATATTTGACCGTGTTGGCCGGAAAGCATGGCAACCGAAATGCGCGGGCGTGCCGGCCGGCTGAGACGCCCGCCAAGACCAGACCGGTGGAGTTCAGCCACATTGATCTCGACAAAGCGAGCGTGATCTGGCACCTCCCGGGCCTGCTTGGGCGAAAGATACCCATAAACGATGACAGAACAGTCATCCTGGAGCAGGCGGCAGGAGAACAGCAAGTGGCTGGCCGGAACCCGGCGTTCCCTCCCTCCGCGCTGATAGCTGTGCAACCCATACTTCCAGCGTAGCACAGGTAGCTGCTTGCTCCATTCTATTCGCTCTGGCCGCTCTTCCTTCCGCTCAATAGTCACGCCCCTGGCGTCCAGGCGCAATACCTTGCCGCTCTCCCACCACCGTTTGAAAGCCATCTCCGCCAGCCCGCCCACAGCGACTCCCAAGGTGATTGAGAACACAATGCGCAGCACCGGACGAAAACCGTCCCAAGCCCCCCCACCTAGCAGCGGAGCCAGCACCAGAGAGTCAATCGACATAAAGCCGGCCGTGCCGGCGGCCAGCATGATCAGCGGTACGGTGAATTGGAGGCCACCGTGTTCCTTGTCAGCCTTTAGAACGACCTGGTCACTCATATCCGAGCCTGCGCGGTCTATCCCCGTCGAACCTGGATTGCCTGGTGATAAAGCTCCACGTATTTGGGCACCGCCGCTTCCCAGGAATAATCGGTGGTCATTCCACGCTGCTGCAGTGCGCGCCAGGTGTCTCTATCAGCGCGGGTCTCGATAGCACGCTGCAACGCATCCCAGCAAGCATTGACGTCGTACTGTGCAAAAGCAAAGCCATTGCCGGTGCTGGCCTCCAGCTCGTCTCCACTTCCCATCGCCTGACGCGCAGCGGGTTGAAAATCGCTCACCGTGTCTGCCAATCCGCCCACGGATCGAACCACCGGTACGCACCCGTAACGCATCGCCGCCATCTGTTCGGTGCCACACGGCTCGTACAGCGAGGGCATCAACAAGATGTCGCTGGCAGCAAAAATGCGATGTGCCAGTGGGGCATCGAATTTGAGGATAACCCGGGCTCGATCAAAAAAGTCCGCCCCAATGGCGCTAAACATGGCGTGATACTTGGGCAATCCTACCCCGAGCAGCACAAAATACGCCTCACCACCATCGCCACGGAGCAGGCGGCGCACTACCGGCCCCGCAATGTCGCATCCCTTTTGATCCACCAGGCGGCTGACCATCCCTATCAGCGGAATATCATCTCGGACCGGCATCCCCATCTCCCCCAGCAGCGCTCGCTTGTTCTCGACCCGCTTCTCGATCTGCTCCACACTGTAGCGGGTCAGCAGATGCGGATCTGTGGAAGGATTCCACCGGTCGTGATCCAGCCCCCGAAGGGCGCCCACCAGGTGGTCTCTGCGAGCCCGCAGCAGCGGGGCAAGTCTACCTCCCCACTCATCGGTCAAGATCTGGGCCGCATAGCTTGGGCTGACCGTGCTGATGATGTCGGCATGCCGGATGCCCCGGGCCATAAAGTTGAACTGCCCCGGATCTTCTATCCCCTCCATGATTCTGAGGGACTCATCCAGCCCGGCAAAGCGGAGGATCAGCCGGCCGGCAAACCCTTGATAGCCCAGATTGTGAATGCTATAAACCGTGGCAATCCCTTCAAAGAACGGCTGCTTGCTGCCAATGGTGCTCAACCATACGGGAACGAGCGCCGTGTGCCAATCGTTGCAGTGGATGACGTCCGGTTGCCAGCCAAGTCGCTCAATCAGAGCGAGGACGGCACGCCCAAAATAGGCAAACCGTTGTGGGTCGTCGTCAAAGCCATAGACACCGTCGCGATAGAAAAAGCGCTCGTCCCATACAAAATACACCGGCACGTCGCTTCCCGGAAGGTTGGTCTCAAAGGCTGCCGCACGTCGAGTCTCTGCGCCCAGCTCCACTTGGAATGGCCCCCCCATCCGCTTGAGGCCGAACTTGGCGCCGTCTATTTGTCGGTAGCGCGGTAGCGCCACCCGCACGTCATGGCCCAGTTTGCGCAGCGCCTTGGGCAGGGCGCCAGCAACGTCCGCCAACCCGCCTACCTGAGCAAACGGGGCTACTTCTGATGAAAGAACCAGGATCTTGAGCTTTCGGGACATCTGATCGGCTCCTGGGCCATGCTATTCGCCTCGCACACCGTGCCCATCAAAGGTAGGCGCCGAGTGCACCTGGTAAAACACACACGGGCGGTAGCCACCCGCCCGTGAAATCATACCATATCGAACCAGACAAGTGTCCGAGTGCCTTTCATCAAGCAAGGTGGCTAGTAGGCAATACCAAGCTTGCCTCCCACCTCCCTGCGCAGTTCCAGCACATCAAATGGTTTGCCGATATAGCCGCCGAGGCCCTTGATGGACCTGGCACGCGTAATCTCATGCGGGCGGTTTCTTACTGTCAGCATGATTACCGGGATATCGGCCGTCTCTGGCGATGCGCTCAACCGCTCGAACACCTCATAACCATTCATCTCGGGCAGCATGACATCGAGCAGAATCAGATCCGGCCGGTGCCTGCTGGCCAATGTCAGGCCAGTGGGCCCATCAGGGGCACTGATGGTAGCCAATTGAGGGTGCCGCAGGGCAGTGGCGACCAGTAACACGATCTCCTTGTCATCCTCAATGTGAAGTACGAGTCGCTTGTCCTCCATCGCCACCATCTCCTGCGCACCGCCCCGCGGCGGCTGCTGCTCATTCTAGCACAGGATATCGGGAAAGCAAAGTTCGACGAGTGTCAAAGAACCTCCAGGAGGGTTTTGAAAAAGGGGCTGCGGCGACGGGGGAGAGAGGCAGGGGTGGGAAAGGCGAATTCGGGGGTCATCGGCGGCCGAACTCGCGGAGCCACGCTTCCACCTCTTCCTCCGTAGGTGGAACCTGGCGCGGGTCGGCTGCACCGATAGCAGGATGCGACTGAACGCTGGTCAGAACGGCGGCAAACTCTTCCGACCTTTGGGTGCGAACACGGTGGCGGGCGGCGGCATCCCGAATGTCGTGGTCTGAACTTATTACCAGCCAGGCCGATCGGTCGCGCACTTGACGGATGCGGCCGATAATGAGAGGGTCGGCCTGGCGGCCGGCAGGCGCAAACACCACCTGCACCTTGCCCCCCGAGAGTTCGCCGGATGGGCCGCCGGGCAGGCCTCCATCAAAGATGACCGTCAGCCTGTGGCCGGTGCGAGCTGCATATCGGCGCAACTGGGTCACCAGCTTCGCTTCATCGTCAGGGTCTGCCAGACTAATGTCCGGCATCTGTCCAATCAGGTTGTGACCGTCGATCAATAGCCTCACGGCCTGTACTCATTCGTCATCTACTGCCTGCAACTTGGCCATGCTGGCCAACAGCCGCTTCAAACCCTTGTCCTCAAACGCCACCGTCACGATCTCGTCCCCATCGGCCGGTTCAGCTTCGATCACAATCCCTTCACCAAACGAATCGTGACGAACGCGCTGCCCGGTTCTGTAGCTCGGCTCGACCGGTCGAGCAATGGGCCTGGATTTCACAGGCGAGGGAGAAATTCCCCTGCTTGGCGCTCGGGCCGGCGTCAGCAACGAACGTCCGACGGTGCCGCTGGAACGAGGCGAGAACAAAGCGCTGCCGGTGTAATCGTAACTGACGGCTGCCCCCGCTGCCATGCCCTCACGGTCGTCAATGAGCTCCGGGGGCAGGTCGCTCAAAAAGCGGGAGGGTAGGCCAAGATCCGGATCTCCCCAGAAAGCACGGCGGAAACAGTGAAGCAGATAGAGCTTGTTCCTGGCGCGCGTAATACCCACGTAGAAAAGCCTGCGCTCTTCCGCCATCTGCTCGGGTTCGTCCCATGATCTCTTGTGAGGCAGAATACCCTCCTCCACTCCCAGAATAAAGACCGTGGGGAACTCGAGCCCTTTGGCAGCGTGCAATGTGAGCAGAGTGGGGGCGTCGCCCTCGTCTGTGAGGTTATCCACCTCCGAGACCAGGGCAACCCGCTCCAGAAACTCTGTCAACGTCAATTCCGGATATTCCCTGGCGACGTTGCGCAGCTCGAGGATGTTCTCCCACCGATCTTCACCTTCCCGCGACCCATCGCATAGATAGGCCCGATAGCCAGATTTTTCAAGGATGAGGTCCATCAACTCTGGAACAGGCACGGTGTCCCGCTGCATGACCCACCCGGTCAGCAGGTTGGCAAAGCGGACCAACGCCTTTCGCGCGCGGCCGGGAAAGGGGAGCGGGGCGCGACCTGATCGCGTCCCATCGCCGGTGGCAGCTATCTTCTCCAGCGCGGCTGCCAGCGGTATCCCCTGCTCGGCCGCCCAGTTCTGCAAGGCAGCAATGGTTTTTGCCCCGATTCCTCGTGGCGGGACGTTGATGATGCGCAACAGACCAATCGAATCGGCCTGGTTGTGCACCACTCGGAGATAGGCGATGACATCCTTTACCTCTCGCCGGGCGTAGAACCGGGTGGCGCCCACCAGCCGGTAGGGCATGCCAGCCCGCACAAACGCCTCCTCAATCCGGCGGGACTGGGCATTGGTACGGTACATGATGGCATAGCTGCCCGGATCTGCGTTCCCCCGACGAATGGTGTTGACGACAAACTCGGCCTCTTCATCCTCGTCGTAGGGCTCGCCCACCGTGATCCTGGCTCCCCCCTTCCGTTCCGTAAAGAGCGCTTTGTGGGTACGGTTGGAGTTGCGTTTGATGACCGCCTGGGCGGCGTCGAGGATAAGTTGGGTGGAACGATAGTTCTGCTCCAGCAGGATGGTCTCGCTCTCTGGATAATCCTCGCGGAAACGCCGCACATTGCGCCAATCTGCCCCGCGGAACAAGTAAATGGATTGATCCTCATCACCCACGCAGAACAAATTGCCTTGTCCGCCCGCCAACTGCTTGATGAGAACATACTGCGCCGTGTTGGTGTCCTGGAATTCGTCTACCAGAATATGACGATACCGCTGCTGGTACTTGCGCAGAACGGCCGGGTGCGTGTCCAAGAGAAACACCACTTGCATCAGCAGATCATCAAAATCAAGTGCGTCATTCTCACGCAGCAGTGCCTGGTACTCCCCGTAAACCCGGCCGGCGACTTCCTCCAGATAGGTGCGAGCCTGAAAAGCCTCAGGTGCAATCAGCTCGTTCTTGGCCCGGCTGATGATGCTGAGAATCTGGCGTGGCCTGTACCGTTTCTCGTCCAGATTGAGCTTCTTGAGAGCCTGCTTCACGACGCTCTCCTGGTCCTTGGCATCATAGATCACGAAATCGGCCGGAGCAGTCAGACAGTCCGCTTGCCGGCGCAAGATGCGGGCACAGGTAGCGTGAAAGGTTCCCAGCGTCAGTCCATCCGGTTGCCCGCCCAGCAACCTCTCCACTCGCTCGCGCATCTCCCGCGCCGCTTTGTTGGTGAACGTGACGGCCATGATAGCCCAGGGAGCCACGCTCCGCTGCTGCACCAGATGCGCGATCCGATGAGCGAGGACTCGGGTCTTGCCGCTACCAGGGCCGGCAAGGACCAGGATGGCGCGGCCGGAAGAAGTGACCGCTTGCTGCTGTTGAGGATTAAGTTCTCCTGCGATATCCATGAACCGATTTCAGTCCCTTTCTGG
>WSZX01000409.1 GCA_013139935.1 Ardenticatenales bacterium | reverse complement strand
AACGTGACGAATCAATCCGATCTCTTTGCCAAGGATTCAGTTGGCCGCACAGCTCTCTTCTACGCGGCCGAAAGAGGGGACCTCGAGCAAGTCCGCCGAATCATATTCAGCCTCGCCGGAACCGGTGTTTGTTGCCAAAGACTCAGCTTGATTGAGATCAGGGACTCGTCTGGGCTCACGGCGAGCGACCTGGCAGAGCATGCCGGGCACAAGGAAATAGCCGACCTGCTACGTGGGGAACAGGGGCGGATGGAATTCTTTGAATAGGGCTTGTCGCATCGTCACGGAGCGCAGTCGGACTAGGCGCCGGTTGGCTTTAGACGTTAGGCAGCCATTGGAAACACCTAGCTTTATCAGCAAGTGAGGTGGAATTGGTCTGGAGCGGGGGCCAAGAACAGTTGGCCTTTTCAATGGTGATTCACGGGTAGAGCGGTCAAAAAAGGTGAAGTTGTTATTTATCAAGTGCCAGGGAATCGGCAATTCGGCAGAAAAAAGAGATGACATGACCGGCCGGCGCAAAAGCTACCTCATCTTGTTTGCAGCGGCCCTATTCCTGTCGGCCTGCGCCAGCGGCCCATCAACGGAGCGAGAGTCGCCGAACGCGACCGCGCCGGGGGCGACCCTGGCACCGTCCCTGGAAAAGGTGGCTGACGCCGGCCGGACCCGTCAGGCAACTCCAACGCCAACTGCCATCCCCGCGCCGTCCCCGACCAGCACAGCGACTCCCCAACCTACGCCGACCGCTTTGCCCACGTCCACGCCAACGCCCACCGCTACACCCACTCCGACGCCGACCCCCACCCCCACCCCGCTGAACCCGTTGGCAATCGAGAACATGCGCCAGCAGGCGTACCCGGGCAGCAAGGTCATCATCGAGGAGACCCTTGAACCGGGAGCGAATTACGACCGGTACATCGCCTCGTACCGCTCCGAAGGGTTCAAGATCTACGCGCTGCTGACAGTGCCCCGGGGCGAACGGCCGGATAGCGGCTGGCCGGTCATCGTCTTTAACCATGGCTACATCCCACCCTCTCAGTATCGAACCACGGAACGGTACGTGGCGTACGTGGATGGCTTTGCCAGGAGCGGCTACATCGTCTTCCGCCCCGACTATCGGGGACACGGCAATTCGGAAGGGACAGCGACCGGCGGCTATGGCTCCCCCGCCTATACCATCGATGTACTGAACGCGGTGTCTTCCATCAGGGACCTGGAGGACGCCGACCCCGGCCGGATCGGGATGTGGGGCCATTCGATGGGCGGTCACATCACGCTGCGGTCGATGGTGGTATCGAAAGATATCCAAGCCGGGGTCATCTGGGCGGGCGTAGTCGCTTCTTATCCAGATCTCATCGAAGGGTGGCGCCGCGAATCGGGCGACGGTCCGACCCGTACGCCTGATCCAACCAGCACTCGGGGTAGATGGCGGCTGACCCTGTATGATCTCTATGGTTCCCCGGAGCAGAATCCAGAGTTCTGGGCCTCTATCTCAGCCAACACTTTTCTAGACGACGTGTCGGGTCCCGTCCAGCTCCATCACGGTACGGCCGACAGCTCGGTCCCCATCGAGTTCTCCGAAACCCTGTACGCCCAGATGCAGGAGGTTGGCAAACCGGCCGAACTCTACACTTACGAAGGGGACGACCACAATCTCTCCGCCAGCTTTGCGATCGCCATGCAACGATCTATTCAGTTCTTCGACACCCACGTCAAGGGGCAGTGACCCTTAAAGGAGACGTAGCAGCCCGGCAGCGACGAATGCCCAGCTCCCCGCGGCCGACCGCAGGCATAAATGCGGCCTCTACCTGATGTCTACCATGACGATGCCAATGACACGCACCAAGATTCCTATCATTTTGGTGGGCGACAGCTATTCCATAGGAGATGAGGTGAGCAGTATTTCGCTTGTTGAGGAGACGTTTTATGGTGAGGGGCACGGAAACACCTGAAACTGATAGAGACCGGGACGTTGCCCCGAAGAGACGTGCGAGGGTGGCGATCACCGTGGCGGTGCTTTTTCTCATTGTGGGCATTGTCATCGTTAGGTTGCCGGGCAGCCCCCCGACGAGCTCGCCTCAACTTGAGCTTCCCACCCTCGTTCAGCCGGATACCCCGACGAAACAACTCTCTCCAGCGGCCGCGTCGCCTACGTTGATCCAATCAGGTACCCTGATACGTCCGTCCTCATTGACGCCCACATCGCCCATGCCTGTTTCGCTTACCCCTGATGCCCCGGTGTTCGCTTCTCCAACCAGCATCCCTATACCATCTGCTACACCTACGGCGACGCCACTGCCTTTCGAGGGCCCATTCGTCTATGGTAGTTCCGCTGGTGGGAGGGAGCTCCTTGTTTACCGCTTGGGTACCGGCCCATCGGCTCGGGCACTGGTCGGGGGCATTCACGGTGGATATGAGTGGAACACGACGGTGCTCATGAGCGACACTCTCGACTACTTGATGGAGCATCTTGACCAGATTCCTGATCATACTACCCTGTATATCATTCCATGTGCCAATCCTGATGGGTTCGCCGCCGGGACTGACGCTGTGAACGGCCGGATGAATGGCAATGGAGTCGACCTGAATCGAAACTGGGCCTACCAGTGGCAGATGACAGCTACTCACGGAACTCGGCCGGTCTATGCCGGCACAGGCCCCTTCTCCGAACCAGAAACAGCCGCATTGCGTGATTTTATCCTAGACCGACAAATCGAAGCGGCCATCTTTTACCACAGCGCGATGGGCAAGATATTTTCGGGGGCCGATCGAACGAGGTCGGCGACGCATGAATTGGCGGAGAAGATATCGCAGGTAACCGGGTATCCACATGCGCCTGAAGGTGTCCCGGGACAGATCACGACTGGCGACGCGATAGACTACCTGTCGACTCGAGGAATCGCTGCCATCGAAATCGAGTTGACAACCCACAAGGATATTGACTGGGAGTGGAATCGGCAGGGAGTATCGGCCTTTCTCAAGTGGACCATACCAGACGCAGCGATCCCCGACGGCCGTGACGGCGACGTTGCGACCCTTTTTGGCTTGCGGCGCGCCAGAAGGGATCGCGGTTGGTGACGGCGGTTGCGGGTGCAAGAGATGCGTCTGACATCTGATGCTCGCCCCTGTTGAGCCCTCTTCAGATCGGATATCTGCCAGCTAGCCCGCGGCTGGTGGATAGCGCTGCGTTCGGCCGGACACTGGGGTTCCGGTGCGGTGTGGGCCTCGAATCTTCCGTCATTTTAGCATTGCGAGGGGGCGGCCGCAACCAGTATTTTTCTGCCACGGAGCCACTGAGATCACAGAGGGGGAAAAAAAGAAAAACTCCGTGTCCTCGGTGTCTCTGTGGTTCGTTATCCTCCCGGCCGGGCTAATCACCCAGTGCGCTGGATGAATTCGTAGGGAGTCACCATCCGGATGCCTTCCAGGACGCCAAGTGCCAGAAGGTCCTTGTCCTCTGAGATGACGTACGCGGCATCGCCAACAAGCGCACAGGCGACGAACTTGTCATCCTTGGGATCGCGCGTGTAGGGCGGCACATTCCCGAGGAGAGGCCCTACGATCTCTGCCTTTAGGTGAATGGCGTGGAGAAGAGCTTGGCCTTCCTCCGGCCGGATGAGAGCCTGGACAAAGTCCCTGGCAAGCACCCCCTCCAATTCCTCGATCAGTTCCGGCGCCGTAACCATGCGCACCTGATCCGCGAGCCACCGAACCTCGATGAGTTCCTTGACGGCCGCACTGGGTCGGATGAGGTAGCGGATCAGGACACTGGTGTCGATGACGACACGGATCACGCCCCCGATTCCTGCTGGTGGACCTCGTTCCGGGCTCGCTCGATCAGCTCATCAACCTCTTGCTCTGTCAGGTGCGCTGCCCGGTGCGC
>WSZX01000004.1 GCA_013139935.1 Ardenticatenales bacterium | reverse complement strand
CTGACCCTGAATGGTGGCCAGGCAGACGTGGTCGTCCTCTCGGTCAAGCCCCAGGTGTTGCACGCTGTGATCGAGGAACTCAAGGGGGCGATCCCTCCCCAGGCACTGGCCCTATCCATCGTCGCCGTGGTGAACACGAACACCATCGCCAACGGACTGGCGCATGCAGCCGTCGTCCGGGCTATGCCCAATACACCGGCGCAGATCGGCCAGGGCATGACAGTGTGGACAGCTGCCCCAGCCGTCTCCGAGCTTCAGCGGCACTGCGCGCGTGACATCCTGCGGGCGATGGGAGAGGAGGTGTACGTCAAGGATGAGAGTAAACTCGACATGGCTACCGCCGTCAGCGGCACAGGACCCACCTTTGTTTTCTTGATGATGGAGGCCATGACAGACGCGGCCGTGCACCTGGGATTCTCGCGGCGCGTGGCCCGGCAACTGGTCACGCAAACCGTTCTGGGATCGGCCCTGTTTACGCGTCAATCGGGGCGGCACTTGGCCGAGTTGCGCAATATGGTCACCTCCCCGGGCGGCACCAGCGCCGACGCTATCTACCAGCTCGACAAAGGGGGGCTGCGGACGGTGCTATCCAAGGCAGTGTGGGCTGCCTATCTCAAGTCGGTGCAACTGGGGACCGTCGCCAACGGAGTGGTTCCCACGGCCGTTTTGCCGGCAGATGACTAGGTGCTGGAATGGTGGCGCGCCGTGCAATGGCAACCACACAGATCAGGAGAAACCATGATGAAACTGACAGGAGCGCAAGTTGTCTGGGAGAGCCTGGTGCGGGAGGGGGTCGAGACCATCTTTGGCATCACGGGCGGGGCGGTAATCCATCTGTATCACACGCTCCCCGAATACCCTATCCACCACGTGCTCATGCGGCACGAACAAGCCGCTGCCCATGCGGCCGATGGCTATGCACGCGCCACCGGGAAGGTCGGTGTCTGCATTGCCACTTCTGGCCCTGGGGCAACCAACCTGGTTACCGGACTGGCAACGGCCTACATGGACTCGTCGCCGGTAGTGGCCATCACCGGGCAGGTGCCCACTTTGGTCATCGGCACCGACGCCTTTCAGGAGGTCGACATCACTGGGATTACGCATCCCATCACCAAGCACAACTACCTGGTTACCGATGTGCAGGAATTGCCCACAATAATCAGGGAGGCCTTTTACATTGCCCGCACCGGCCGGCCGGGACCGGTTCTCATCGATATCGCCAAAGATGTGCAGGCAGCCGAGGTCGACTATGTTTACCCGGACGAGGTTTCCCTGCCGGGATATCTCCTGCCGGGGACACCTTCCCCATCTCAACTCCAGCAGGCGGCCCAGATGATCAACGAGGCCGAGCGACCGCTCATTATCGCCGGGCACGGGGTGATACTGGCTGCAGCCGAGGACGCGCTGTTGGAGCTGGTAGAAAAGGGCAATATCCCGATTGTCACCACGCTGCTAGGTATCGGCGCCCTGTCGGAGGCCCACCCGTTCTGCCTGGGCATGGCCGGAATGCACGGCGAGGCATACACGAACCTGGCCCTGAGCCAGGCGGATCTCATTGTTTCCCTGGGCAGCCGCTTCGACGACCGGCTGACCGGCCAGGTTGACCAGTTCGCCCGCCAGGCGCAGATCATCCATGTGGACCTTGACCCGGTTGAGATTGACAAGACCGTACCGGCCGACCTGGCTGTATTGGGGGATTTGAAAGAGATTCTGCCGGCTCTCACTCCGCTGGTCGAGGAGAGAGCTCACTCAAAGTGGATGAAGCGCATCCGGGAATGGCGCAGTGATTCTGCCAAGCGGGACATCGTGGGGCAAGAGACTGACGAGTTGATACCGCAATACGTCGTGCGTCAGATCTGGGAGGCGACGCAAGGGGAGGTGGTCATGGTATCCGACGTGGGGCAGAACCAGATGTGGGAGGCGCAGTACTTTGTCCACCATCGGCGTCGAGGGCTGCTCTCATCCGGCGGTTTGGGAACGATGGGATTTGCGCTGCCAGCCGCCATCGGTGCGCAGACGGGCTGTCCGGATGAGCGCGTCTGGGTGACCGTAGGCGATGGTGGTTTTCAGATGAACATCCAGGAACTAGCGACAGTCGTTCAGGAAAAGCTGCCCATCAAGATTGCCATTCTGAACAACGGTTACCTGGGCATGGTGCGCCAGTGGCAGCAACTGTTCTTTGAAGGGCGCTACTCTGGCACGCCACTGCTGGGGCCGGACTTTGTGCGACTGGCTGAGGCCTACGGCATTCCTGGCATTACCGTGCGGGAAAAGAGCGAGGTTGGACCGGCCGTCTCTCAAGCCGTGGCCACTGACGGTCCGATGCTGATGGATTTTCACATTGTACAGGAAGAAAACGTGTATCCCATGGTTGCGCCCGGTGCGTCGGTCAGCGACATGATCCGCCGGCCGGTGGCCACAAAGAAGTGATGACGGAGGAGTAGAGTATGGAAACGCACACGTTGATTGCTCTCATGGAAGACAAGCCTGGCGTGCTACACCGGGTTGCCAGCTTGTTCCGCCGCCGCAACTATAACATCGAAAGCCTCACCGTTGGGCATAGCGAGACACCGAATGTCTCGCGCATGACAATCGTCCTCAACGGTGACGACCGGGTTGTACAGCAGGTGGTCAAGCAGCTATCCAAACTCATCAACGTCATCCAGGTGCTGGATGTGAGCGATCAGCCAGCGGTCTCCCGCGAGTTGGCGCTGATCAAGGTCACAGCCGGCCCGGGGACACGCACCGAGATCATCGAGTTGGCCTCCGTCTTCCGCGCCCGAGTGGTGGACGTTGGCGCCAACTCGTTGACGGTCGAACTTACCGGGCCGCAGAGCCGCGTGAATTCGATGATCGGCCTATTGCATCCATACGGAATCGAGGAGTTGGCTCGCACCGGCCGCGTGGCGATGGTGCGGGCTGGCAACGGCAACGCTCTGTTGTAACTATCCTGAGTCAAAAGTCACGTTTTCAAGGAGGAGGTATTTCATGGCCAAGGTCTACTATGCCGGTGACGCCAGACTGGAGCTACTCGAGGACAGAAAGATTGCCATAATCGGCTATGGCAGCCAGGGACACGCCCACGCGCTGAACCTGAACGACAGCGGGTGCCAGGTGGTGGTCGGCCTGCGGGAAAAGAGCCGCTCCTGGTCGACGGCAAGAGAGTCCGGGCTGACGGTGATGCCTGTCGCCGAGGCGGCCGCCTGGTCTGACGTGGTGATGATCCTGGTGCCGGATCCGGTTCAGCCTGTGCTCTACCGGGAGGCCATTGGTCCCAATCTCAAAGCTGGCGACACGTTGATGTTCGCCCATGGGTTCAACATTCGCTTTCACCAGATACTGCCATCCCAGGACGTGGACGTGAGTATGATTGCCCCCAAGGCGCCGGGCCATCGTCTCCGCGAGCTTTACCTGGAAGGCGCTGGTACCCCGGCGCTGCTGGCCGTCCACCAGGATGCGAGCGGGCAGGCCAAAGACGTGGCGCTGGCTTATGCCAAGGGGATTGGCTGCACGCGGGCCGGTGTAATTGAGACCACTTTCGCCGAGGAAACCGAGACCGACCTCTTTGGCGAACAGGCAGTGCTTTGCGGCGGTGTCTCAGAGCTCATCAAGGCAGGCTTTGAGACCCTGTTGGAGGCCGGCTATCAGCCCGAAATAGCCTATTTTGAATGCCTGCACGAATTGAAGCTCATTGTAGACCTGATCCAACAGGGAGGTTTGAGCTATATGCGCTTCTCGGTCAGCGAAACGGCCGAGCATGGCGACTATACCGGCGGCCGGCGCATCATTACCCAAGAGACCCGCGCTGAAATGCGACGGATACTCGCCCAGATTCAGGATGGTTCCTACGCGCGCTCCTGGATTCTGGAGAACCAGGCTGGCCGGCCCTTTTTTGAAACCATGCGCAAACGCGAGCAGCAGCATCCCATTGAAGCGGTGGGGCGAAAGCTGCGGGCGATGATGCCGTGGTTGAATCCAAAGTGATGTGGATCTCTGGGATAGAGTGTGTTTGCCCGTTGCATGCACCGCCTCACGGATGAGGGGCCGAGGTGACCGCATGGCCAGAAAGCGCGCGCTGACTGCGCCCGTGAACGCGGTCAAGGGCCTTGAGCCTCACGTTTCACGAGCTTTAGCCACGGGCGTGATAGACAAGGGAGAACGCTATGCCACCACCTGCGACTGATCGGGTTATCATCCTTGACACTACCCTGCGCGACGGGGAACAGTCGCCCGGAGCGGCCCTCAACGTCAGCGAAAAAGTCGAGATTGCCCATGTGCTGGAGGAGATGGGTGTAGACGTTATCGAGGCCGGCTTTCCCATCTCCTCGCCGGGCGATTTCAGGGCGGTACAGCGCATCTCGCGGGAAATCCGCAACTGCACCATCTGCGGTCTAACGCGGGCTAATCGAACAGACATTGACGCCGCGGTAGAGGCACTGCGTGGCGCTGCATGCCCTCGTATCCACACCGGGCTGGGAGTCTCTGACGTTCACATCCGCTTCAAGCTGCGCATCACCCGCGACGAGGCGCTGGAACGGGGTGTGGAGGCGGTCCGATACGCCAAGAGATTTGTGGATGATGTGCAATACTTTGCGGAGGATGCCGGCCGGGCCGAACCAGCCTACCTGCACCAGGTACTGGAAGCGGTCATCGCGGGCGGCGCCACCGTCGTCAACATCCCTGACACCACCGGCTATACCACCCCGGACGAGTTTGGCGCGCTCATCCGGGGCATTGTGGAAAATGTGCCCAACATTCACCATGCTACCATCTCAGTTCACTGCCACGATGACCTCGGCATGGCAACGGCCAACACGCTGGCCGGCATCCGCAACGGTGCAAGGCAGGTGGAGGTCACCATCAACGGAATCGGTGAACGGGCGGGGAACTCGTCACTCGAAGAGGTAGTCATGGCCATTAAAACCCGCCATGACCACTTTGGCCTGGAAACCGGCATCAACACCCAACGCATCTACCCAGTCAGCCGTCTAATCAGCCAGTTGACCGGCATCCCGGTGCAGCCAAACAAAGCCATTGTGGGGGCCAACGCCTTTGCACACTCTTCCGGCATCCACCAGGACGGAGTGCTGAAAGAGCCTACCACCTACGAGATCATCAACCCGCGCGACGTTGGCGTGCCCGATTCGGAGATTATCCTTTCGGCGCGGTCCGGCCGGGCTGGATTACGTCACCGGCTGGGAGAACTGGGCTACACGCTCGAAGAGGAGCAGTTTGAGAAGCTCTATCAGCGCTTCCTGTATGTGGCCGACAAGAAGAAGACCGTGGACACCCGAGACTTGGAGGCCATGGTAGCCGATGAGGTACAGGTGTTCTTTGAGGAGACCTATCACCTGGAACACGTTCAGGTCTCCTGTGGCGACCACAGCATCCCCACCGCCACTGTCCGCATTCGAGGGGCGGAGGGTCAACTCTTTTGCGATGCGGCCCACGGCGCAGGCCCAGTGGACGCAGTGTATCGCGCCATCAACCGTGTCATCGGTGAGCCGAACGAATTGGTCGAGTTCTCCGTCCAGGCGGTGACCGAAGGGATTGACGCGGTCGGGCGGGTGACCATCCGCATTCAGGCCGATGAGCCGGTGCACGAAAACGGCGTCGAGCGGCGGACGTTCAGTGGTCGGGGGTCCGATACCGATATTGTGGTGGCCAGCGCCAGAGCTTACTTGTTTGCCCTCAATCGGCTCATCGCTGCTCGCCGTGAGGAAAAAGGGTAACCGGATGGGGATGACGCTGGCTGAAAAGATTCTGGCGGCACATGTCGAACCTGAACAAGTGCACGCCGACCAGTTCATTGAAGCTGCTGTCGACGTGGTGCTGGCAAACGATATTACGGCCCCCATTGCCATCCGCGAGTTCGAAAAGCTCGGCGTGGCGCGGGTGTTCGATCCGGAGAGAGTAGTGATGGTACCGGATCACTTTGCGCCCAACAAGGACATAAAGTCGGCCGAGCAGTGCCTCCTCATGCACCAGTTCGCGCGGGCGCAGGGACTAACCCACTATTTCCAGGTCGGCCGGATGGGTATTGAGCACGTGTTGCTGCCGGAGCAGGGCTTGGTGGGGCCGGGCGATATTGTCGTGGGGGCCGATTCGCACACCTGTACCTACGGCGCCTTGGCGGCCTTTGCCACCGGCATGGGCAGCACCGATATCGCTGTGGCAATGGCTACCGGGCGGATCTGGATGCGGGTGCCGGAGACGATCCGCATCGTTTACCATGGCCGGTTGCGCGCTTGGGTTGGCGGCAAGGACCTGATCCTCTACACCATCGGGCAGATTGGCGTCGGTGGTGCGCGCTACAAAGCTATCGAGTTCGTTGGGCCTGCCATCGACAGTCTCTCCATGGACGGACGGTTCACCATGGCAAACATGGCTATCGAGGCCGGTGGTAAGGTCGGGCTTTTTGAGGTGGACGACATCACTCGTGCCTACGTGGACGGCCGCACCTTGCGTCCCTACCACGTGCACCGAGCGGACCCCGATGCGACCTATGTCCGGGTCATCGAGATTGACGCAAGCCAAATTGAGCCACAGGTGGCTTTCCCGCATCTGCCGGAGAATGCTCGCCCGGTGAGCCAGGCAGCAGGCGTGAGGATTGCCCAGGTCGTCATCGGTTCCTGCACCAACGGCCGCCTCGGCGATTTGAGTGTGGCAGCCAACTTGTTGCGCGGCCGGCAAGTGCATCCCGACGTGCGCTGCATCATTATCCCTGGCAGCCAGCAGGTATACCTGGATGCACTGCGGCAAGGGCTCATTGAAACCTTCATCCGGGCCGGCGCGGTCGTCAGCACACCGACCTGCGGTCCCTGCCTGGGCGGTCACATGGGCGTGCTGGCGGGCGGCGAGCGAGCGGTAAGCACGACCAATCGCAACTTTCGTGGGCGCATGGGCCACCCCGAGAGCGAGGTCTATTTGGCCGGGCCAGCGGTTGCGGCCGCTTCGGCCGTGGCGGGAAGCATCGCGGGGCCGGAGGATGTGCTATCGTGAAACTAGTGGGCAGAGTGTGGAAACACGGCGACAATGTCGACACCGACGCGATCATCCCGGCGCGATACCTGAACGTCTCGACACCACAAGAATTGGCCCATCATTGCCTGGAGGACATAGATCCAACGTTTGCGGACGCGGTGCGGCCGGGTGACCTGATCGTAGCCGGAGAGAACTTTGGCTGCGGATCATCGCGGGAGCACGCGCCGCTGGCAATCAAAGGAGCCGGGGTGGGCTGCGTGGTAGCCCGCAGTTTCGCCCGCATCTTTTACCGCAATGCCATCAACGTTGGCCTCCCCGTTCTCGAATGTCCAGCCGCTGTGGACGAGACGGAACAGGGCCACCAACTGGAAATTGTCCTGGGGATGGGCCAGGTGCGCAACCTGACTACCGGCCGCGTCTACCAGGCAGATCCTTATCCTCCGTTTCTGATGAAGATTATCGACGCGGGTGGGTTGGTGCCGTACACACAGCGGCGGATAAAAGACCGTGAAACGTGAGAGGTGGCATGTAATGGCATGTGTTCGTGTTCCGTGCTCGTTTGAGGCATCACGCGTCGCATCCTACAGGGAGTAAGTCGAGTGAGCAAATCTGGACATCAGATCGCAATCCTACCCGGCGATGGCATCGGCTTGGAGGTGACGGCTGAGGCAGAGAAGGTGCTGCGCACTGTGGCAGAGCACTGTGGGGATCAGTTCAACCTGAAGCATGGATTGGTGGGGGGCGTGGCCATGGACGCCACGGGGAAGGCTCTGCCAGAGGCAACGCTGGCGCTGTGCAGAGCATCTGACGCGGTCCTTCTGGGCGCGGTCGGCAGCCCAAAGTACGATGATCCGCGGGCCGCGGTGCGACCGGAACAGGCCCTGTTGGGACTGCGGAAGGAACTGCGACTGTTCGCCAACCTGCGACCGGTTCGGCTGCACCCTTCATTGGCGGAAGCATCACCGCTGCG
The DNA here is from genome assembly GCA_013139935.1 of Ardenticatenales bacterium. Classification (GTDB taxonomy): domain Bacteria; phylum Chloroflexota; class Anaerolineae; order Promineifilales; family UBA4811; genus GLR113. The sequence continues at coordinate 5,552 of WSZX01000004.1, read as the reverse complement.
GACGGAACTGGTGCGGGACATTGACCTCATCATCGTCCGGGAACTCACCGGTGGCATCTACTTTGGTGCGCCCAGGCTGGAAGGAAGCGAGCGGGCAGTGGACACCATGGTTTACACTCGTGCGGAGGTGCAGCGAATCACCCACGTCGCCTTTCGCATAGCAGGGGGACGACAGCGCACCCTCCGAGGCCGGCCAGTCCCGGCTAAAGTCACGTCAGTGGACAAGGCGAACGTGCTGGCCTGTTCGCGCCTGTGGCGGCTGACCGTGGAGGCGGTGGCGGAGGAATACCCCGATGTGGAACTGGAGCATCTGCTGGTAGATGCGGCTACCATGCATCTCATCAAGCGGCCGGCTGACTTTGACGTGATTCTCACCAGCAACATGTTTGGCGATATCCTGAGCGACGAAACCTCGGTGCTGGCGGGTTCCATGGGCCTCCTGCCCTCAGCATCAATGGCAAAGGGACGCTTTGGCCTGTATGAACCGATCCACGGCTCTGCGCCTGACATTGCCGGCCGGGGCATCGCCAACCCGCTGGCGGCCATCCTCAGCGCCGCCATGCTGTTGCGCCATTCCCTGGGGATGGAGGCAGAAGCGCAGGCAGTGGAAGCTGCTGTCGCGGCCGTCCTCGACGCCGGGCACCGCACAGCCGACATCGCTGCTCCCGATCAGCCGGCCGTGACGACGGCAAGGATGGGTGATTTGGTAGTTGAGGCATTCACACAAGACACAACACAGATGAGATGCCGGTGATCATGCGGAAATCAAACAAGGTATGGATCGATGGCCAATTGATCCTCTGGGAACAGGCAACAGTGCGCGTGACAGCCCGCGTTCTGCACTATGGGTCCAGTGCCTTGGAGGGTACCCGCGCGTATGCATTGGCTGACGCTGGTGCGTTGAGGGCAAGCATATGAATGTTGCACTATATGATACGACCCTGCGCGATGGAGCACAACGAGAGGGCATCTCTTTCTCGGTGGATGACAAGCTCAAGATTGCCCGGCGACTGGATGCGCTGGGCGTGGCCTACATTGAAGGTGGCTGGCCCGGATCCAACCCTAAAGACATCGCTTTCTTCCAGCGAGCATCGGAACTGTGCCTGAAGCAGGCCACCGTGACCGCTTTTGGCAGCACGCGCCGGGCGGACACGTTAGTGGATGAAGATGCCAATATCGGAGCACTGGTGACTGCTGACACCCCGGCCGTGGCTGTGTTCGGAAAAAGCTGGGACTTGCACGTCCACAAGGTGTTGCGCACCACCCTGGAAGAGAACCTGCGAATGATTGCCGACAGCGTCCGCTATCTCAAGCATCTGGGGCGAGAAGTGATCTATGATGCAGAGCACTTTTTTGATGGCTACCGGGCTGACCTGGATTATGCTCTGCAGACTCTGGCCGCAGCCGCCGACGCCGGGGCCGACGTGCTGGTGCTGTGCGACACCAACGGCGGCGCGCTCCCCTCCACAGTGGCGGCCGCGATCGCCGTGGTCAAGGAAGCCACCACCACGCCGTTGGGCATCCACGCCCACAACGACGCTGAGATGGCGGTGGCAAACTCGCTGACTGCCGTGGAAATGGGCGTGGGGCATGTGCAGGGCACCATCAACGGCTACGGAGAGCGGTGCGGCAATGCCAATCTCTGCTCCATCATCCCGGCCCTCAAGCTAAAAATGGGGCACAATTGCACAAGTGATGAACAACTATGCACCCTGACGGAGACTGCCCGGTATGTGAGCGAGTTAGCCAACCTCAGCCTCCGGCCACACCAATCCTACGTGGGCCACAGCGCCTTTGCGCACAAGGGGGGAATGCACGTCAACGCGCTGATCAAGTGGGAGCAGAGCTACCAGCACATAGAACCGGGTCTGGTCGGCAACCGTAGGCGCGTGATCGTGTCTGAACTCTCCGGCAAGAGCAACATTGCTTACAAAGCCAAAGAGTTTTCCCTGGAACTGCCGCAGGGAGGCGAGCAAACCCGGCAGGTACTGCAGCGCATCAAGGAATTGGAAAGCCAGGGCCTGCAGTTCGAGGGGGCAGAGGGTTCGGTAGAGTTGCTCATCCGTCGAACCCAGCCGGGTTACAGGCCTCCATTCGAATTGCTCGACTTTCACGTGATTGTACGCGGCAGCCACAACAGCAACATGGCGGCCGAGGCTACTGTCAGGGTACGGGTCAATGACCAGGTGATGCACACAGCAGCCGATGGCAACGGACCGGTCAATGCATTGGACGCGGCCGTACGCAAGGCGCTGTTGCCCTTTTACCCCAACCTGGCGGATGTGATTCTGACAGACTACAAGGTGCGCATCTTGGACGGCCAGGCAGGTACGGCCGCGCGGACGAGGGTCCTGATCCACTCAGCCAACGGCCCTCTCGCGTGGACCACCGTCGGCAGTTCGACCAATATCATCGAGGCCAGTTGGCAAGCGTTGTCCGACAGCCTGGAATACGCACTGCTGGCCGACCGAGAGAAACCAGCGGTGGACCGTGCACAGGTAACAGTCGACAAGAGACGGGAATCAACCGGTCGTTAGGTACGAACTGTTGTCCGCCGTCTACTCTTGCGTTTTGTCATGATGGGCAGTTGTGGCACATTGAGAAAGGAGAAGAGAAATGGAGCAGATCAAGGTATCTGACGCGACGCTTTATGGAGGCGGGCAGTCGCCTGGCACAGGCCTCAACATCGAAGAGAGGCTGGAGATCGCTCGTATGCTGGAGCAGATGGGGGTGGATGTCATCCAGGCCGGATTCCCCATCTCCTCTCCGCGTGATTACCAGGCCGTGCGACGGTTGGCCGATGCAATTCGGGAGAGCGTGGTCTGTGCGCTAGCGCGCGCCCGCGAAGAGGACATTGATGTGGCCGCGGTTGTGCTCAGAGGCGCTGCCCGGCCACGCATCCAGGTCGGCCTGGGCGTGTCCGATTCCTACATCGTTGGCAAGCTCAACACAACCCGAGAGGCAGCACTGGAGATGGCCGTTGAGGCTGTTCGACACGCCCGCCGTCGCGTTGATGACGTGCAGTACTATGCGGCCGATGCTTGTCGCGCTGATGTAGATTATCTCTATCAGGTATTGGAGGCTGTGATCGACGCGGGAGCGACCACGGTCAACATCCCGGACGCTATTGGATTCCTCACGCCGTCAGAGTGGGGCGCGATGATCCGGGGCATTCGGGAGAGGGTGCGCAACATCGACAAGGCAGTCATTTCCGTGCACTGTCACAACGACCTCGGCATGGCGACCGCCAACACCCTGGAGGCGCTGCTCAATGGCGCGCGCCAGGCAGAGTGTGCTGTCAACGGGATCGGCGAGCGAACCGGCAACGCTCGCCTGGAAGAAATCGTCATGACTCTCCACTCCAGGGGAGAGGTACTAGGCTTGACCACCAGCGTCAACACTCGCTTGATTCATCCCGTCAGTCGGCTCGTGAGCCACCTGACCGGGATTGGAATTCAGTCCCACAAGGCTATCGTCGGCGACAAGGCATTTGCATACACTTCTGGCATGTATCAGAATGGGGTGCTGCGGGGGCGGGCCGAGAGGGAGGTCCTTGACCCCACCGAGATTGGCGCCGTGGAAGCGGCGAGCCGGACCCCCTTGTTGGCGGGGCGCGAAGGGTTGCGCCGCCACCTGGGGGAACTGGGTTTCAGCCTGGATGATGCGGAGTTTGAGCGCGTCTACAAGCGCTTCCGCGATGTGGCCAAGAAAAAACCCGATCTGGAAATCCGTGATTTGGAGGGCATCGTCAGCGGTGAGACGATGGTGTATATGAAGGAGACTTTCGAACTGGAAGAGGTACAGGTCACCTGCGGGACCAGCACATTGCCCGTTGCAGCCGTCCGCTTACAGGGGCCAGAGGAAGAAGCAGTATGGGCAACTTGCCACGGCAACGGACCCGTAGATGCCACATTCAAGGCAATTGACAGCATCATCAAAGTGTCCAACGAGTTGCTGGAGTACTCTGTGGAGGCGTTGACAGAAGGGGTGGATGCCCTGGCCAAGGTAACGGTTCGCATTGAGGGGGAACTGCCTGTGGGAGACACGGAGGAGAGGATGACACGCGTGTTCCTGGGACGTGGCGCCGATCCAGATACTATCATCGCCAGCGCCAAAGCCTACGTTTTTGCACTCAACCGGCTGCTGGCTGCACGGCGAGCCGGTAGACGGCGCCAAGCGATCACCGAGGAGGTTCGCCGGGACGTGGATGAGATGCGGGCTCGTTACGGAATGGCCCCAGCCAGCGATGTCATGGGCTGGAGCATTCTGCGGGACGAGAATCTGATCTGAGCAAGCGAAAGGGTGCAGTTGGCATGTTTGAGTTCCCCTTGGCCACATCGGGACCTGGCGCATGCCTCCAGGCAATGACCGCTGGTGTGCTGGGAGAACTCATTGATCTTGCCCCGCGCGGCGGGGAGTGAGGAGCCACAGTGACCACACTGGTGAGCAAGTTTGGGGGCACATCGGTTGGAAGTGCTGAAGCAATCGAGCAAGCAGCCCATCTCATATTGAAGCAATCTCGGGAGTGGGACCGCCAGGCCGTGGTGGTCTCGGCCATGGTCGGGGTGACCGACACCCTGACTCGTGGGGCGCTGACGGCAGCCTCTGGCGACGACCAAACCTACCGGGCTGTTGTCGCAGAGTTGCGCGTTCGTCACCATCATACTGTGGACAAGCTATTGGCCGCGGACGGTGAGCGAGCCCAATTATCGGCTACGGTCAATTCGTACCTGGAGGGATTTGCGAGCTTTTGCCGCAGCGTCAATGTTCTGGGGGAAGTCACTCCGCGCGCGATGGATGCGATTGCCTCGCTGGGCGAGCGGATCAACGCTCGCATCCTGGCTGCCCTGCTCCGGCAGTGGGGTGCACAGAGCACAGCGATGGATGCCACTGGACTGATCGTCACTGATGCAACCTTTCAGAATGCCATGCCGCTAATGAAAGCCACCCGGGCCCAGGTATCCGCCCGCCTGGCTCCGGTGCTCGACGAAGGGGTTATCCCTGTTGTGACCGGCTATATCGGGGCAACGGAGGGCGGCGTCACGACCACACTGGGGCGAGGTGGTAGTGATTATAGCGCCGCTCTCCTGGCGCACTGCCTGGGCGCTGATGAGGTCTGGACTTGGACCGACGTGGACGGAGTGATGACGGCCGATCCACGCATAGTGCCCGACGCGCGGGTTATCCCTGTGCTCTCTTACAGTGAGGTGAGCGAACTGGCCTACTTTGGGGCCAAAGTGCTGCATCCTCGAACCATCCGGCCGGTTGTCGAATGCGGCATTCCATTATGGGTCAAGAATACCTTCAATCCCTCCTGCCCTGGAACCCGCATCAATCGTCAGCCCGAGGCCACACCGGACACCGTCAAGGCGGTCACCGTCATCAGGAGGTTAAGCATGGTGACGGTCGAGGGGAGGGGGATGATGGGCGTGCCTGGCATCGCCGCCCGCACCTTCTCCGCCGTTGCCAGCCAGGGCACCAGCGTGTTGATGATCTCCCAATCTTCATCGGAGCAATCTATCTGCTTTGTTATTCCCACGGAGGGTGTGTCG
>WSZX01000334.1 GCA_013139935.1 Ardenticatenales bacterium | reverse complement strand
AGGAGGAAGCTGAGGTAGATAATCGAGCAACTGATCGCGTTCCCTCTCGCGTCCCGTGCCGCTCACGCGTTTGATGAGTCCTTGCACGATTACCAGCCGCCTGTCGGTCAGAAAGGGGAGTGAACTGCAGCAGTGGAATAGCTCTGCCAGTTTGACGGTCTGCCCGTCAAGGCGCGACGTGTTCAAGCTCACCATGGAAGGATCGCCGAGTCTGGCTTTGAGATCTGCCAGCGTCTCCTGCTGGGTGAACCTATCTTCGCCGTGAAAGATGAAAAAGCGCGGGGCCTCTGCCATCAATCCGCGGTATGTACAGTGTGAAAGACCAGCCGGTGTTGGCTATGACGGGTGATGCTGACGATCCGCAGCGCGCCGACCTCTGCCTCCGTAGTGACGTGGAGCTGCAGGGTCTGCCCGAGTGGCTGAGCAACGACCAGGGCGGCGGTGGACGCCAGGACGACCAGCGGCAGGGAGCCGAGAAGGTGTAGCAGGGTTCTCTTCTTTTTTCCGATCCGCTGAATCCCCAAAGCGGCGACGGCCGCCAATCCGGTCAGGCCGCCGGCCGTGACCAAGCTGGTCCCGCAGTTGTGGTGCACGGCCAAATGGTGCTCCCCGTTGCGCAAACGGGTGAGTGCCTCAGTCACAGCATCGGCCACTTTCTCCGTTGGGATGTCTCCGTAAACCACGAGCCCGTGAAGAGTGGAGCGAGCGAAAATACTCACCTCCGTCTGCTTGCGGCTCAGAGTGTGCACGGTGGCGTGCTCCAGCGCGTGATTGCGCCGGACGCGCCTGATGCAGGAGATGTTGAGTATCTTTCCGATGATCCCGTTCATTCTCGATCCTCGAGTCGTATGAATCGTGCTAGCAGCCTCACGACGGTCCGCTACCCAGGGAGATTATACCTCATAATAGAGGGTGAAGAACAACAAGCGAGGCGCCGTCCCCTCCGCACTTAGGTCCTGCACACACTTGCGCCTGCGGGCAGTGCAGGTGAGGAAAGCTGGGAGGGGTGGGGCCCAACCCCACCCCTCCCTCCTTCCCGTCGCCGCAGGCCCTTTTTCAACACCTTCATAATAGGCTCACGGGGTCTATGTCAATCTGCCATCCGGCCGGTGGCGGGCGCAGTGACTCGCGCAGCAGCAAAGCGGGATCCGGGGCTCTGATGACGATCTGCCAGCGGAAGCGGCCGGATACCCGACCAAAGAAGGGCTGGGTCGGGCCGATGATGTCGGTGGCGCTTAACTTGTGCTCGGCTGCCTGCACACGCAAGTGGCGTGCTAATTGCTCTGCCTCTTGCCGGCCGCGGTCCAGGATCGGGTCGGCGTACTCTAGTCGGGCGAGTCGCTGGTAGGGTGGGTACCCGAGGCGGGCACGGAATGCCATCTCTTCTGCGTAAAAGCCTGCATAGTCGTGTTCAGCCGACGCGCGGATCGCATAATGGTCGGGGTCGAAGGTCTGCAGCAGCACTCGCCCGCCGAGCAGGCCCCGCCCAGCCCGCCCGGCCACCTGCGTCAGCACCTGGAATGTCCTTTCGCCGGTCCTAAAGTCGGGTAACCCAAGACTCACGTCGGCCGAAATCACCCCCACCAGCGTCACCAGCGGGAGATCCAACCCCTTGGCGATCATCTGAGTGCCGATCAGCACGTCCGCTTGCCCCTCGATGAATTGGCGCAGAAACAGGTCGTGTGTTCCCCGTCCGGTGGTCGTATCTCGATCCCAACGCAGCGTGCGCGCTCTGGGGAACCTGGCGTGGACCTGGGCCTCGACGCCTTCGGTCCCCAGGCCAAAGTACTTGACGCGGCTGCCCTGGCACCGGGGGCAGTGTTCTGGCTGAGGTTCGGTACGGCCGCAGTGGTGGCAGACGAGTTGCCTCTTGGAACGGTGGTAGGTCAAAGGCATGTCGCAGCGAGCGCACTTTAGCACCAGTCCACAGTCGCGGCAAAAGACAAAGGTGGCAGCACCTCTTCGATTCAGAAACAGGATCGCCTGATGCCCCTGCTGCAGCGTCTTGGTCAGCGCGCTGGTCAGCGCCCGGCTAAAGATGCTTCGATTTCCGGCCCGAAGCTCCTGCCGCATGTCGATCAGTTCTACCGGGGGCAGGGTAGTCGTCAGGGCGTCCCGCGGGCCATCGGGCAACGGGTGATACTGGCTTTGCTCGTCCAGAGCGATCTGGTAGCGTTTCGCCTGGGATGCCACCCGGATTCGATGGCCCATGATGCGTTGCGGCAACTCCAGCAACCGGAAATCACCCCGTCGTGCGCGGTGATAGGTGACCAGGTCTGGCGTGGCGCTACCCATGATCAGCGTGGCGCCGGTCAAGTGAGCCAACTGGATCGCTGCCTCCCGGGCGTGATAGTAGGGCGGCCGCACCGGTGGGTCCTGCTTGTATGCTTCATCGTGTTCTTCGTCGAGCACGATGACCTCCAAACGCGTGAGCGGTGCAAACAGCGCGGAGCGCGGCCCAATGACGACATCCACCATCCCCTGGCGGATTCGACGCCAAGTATCATATCGTTCCCCATCCGTCAGCCTGCTGTGCACCACGGCCACTCGACCGGGAAAGCGGGCGGCAAAACGCCTCACGGTTTGGGGCGTGAGCGCTATCTCCGGCACCATCACGATCGCCCGATTTCCGCGTTCCAGCGCCGACTCGATCGCCCGGAGGTAGATCTCGGTTTTGCCCGATCCGGTTACGCCGTGCAGCAGGTAAACGGGCGAGGGTGTGCCTGGCTCGCGCTCCAACATGCCAGTCTTTATCACTCGCCAGGCTCGTTCCTGGTCCCTGGCCAGTACAGGAGCCGTATCGGGCACCGGGTCTCTGCCCGCCCCTGGGTCACGCCAAACCTCCTGTTCTCCCAATGCAATCAACTCGGCATCGGCCAGCACCTTCAGGTGGCGGAGATTGCAGCCGGTTTCCGCGTAGGCCCAACTGACCTCTACTGGTTCGGGTTCGCGGGCCAGGAAATCAAGGACGCGAAGATAGGTCGTGGCACGGCGCAACTGGGCGGCTGATGACTTAATCTGGGCCAAGTCAATCGCCAATGAGACGGCGGCTGGCTCTTCAATCAGGCGAATCGACCCTCTACGCTCCAGCGCCATCAGGTCCATCTCAGCATAAGGGATTGAATGCTGGGTCAAAGGATCAGTGAGCTCATGGAGGAGTCTGGTAACGGGCGAGCCTGCAGCCGCCAGAAAGGCCATGATTTCAATCTCTTTTTGCGGGTCTGTGGGGCAGCTTTCTGTCGCTGCAACCAGAGTGACGAGTGTCTGGCCTGGCGAGAGGGCGATGGATCCCAGTTTGACCAGTGACTGGAGGTGCTTGTCGGTGCACCTGGTTGCGGCGCGCACTTGCTCGACGGAGGGTAGAGGGTCCGGATTGCCGGCCAGCCATTCCAGTACCTCCGCCTGTATCGATCTGCGTCCCAGGGTGGGCAGGACGGCCGCGACCTGACGGGGACCGGCGACGAGTTGGGCTGTGCGAATCCGCTTGGGGCGGGCGCTCGGTGGGGCGAGAACCGAACCGCGCCGGAGGATGTTCCGTCGGACCAGTTGATCGGCCGCCGGCCGCCAATCACGCTTGGGAAGCCATCGGCTGATCTGCCGGCCGCGCAGATCTCCGCGCTCTGCCAGTAGGTCTATCAACTCTTGCTGAACATGGGTCAGTTGCTTGCCTTTGGCTGCGCCGGGAATGAGCTCCAGCGTCACATCCGCCCGCTGGGAGAGCCCCGGCGGGAGCATCAAGCGCAGGCAATGAATTGGCGGCGTCAAGTAGGTTTCGCTGAGCCAATCTGCCAGGCGCAGTTGGGTCGGAGTGAGGATCGGGTCGGATGCGACAAGTGCGATGATCGGCTTGGTCTCCGGCACCGGCGACTCGCTATCCAGACCTACCACAATGCCCTGCGCCGTCCGATGGCCGAATTCCACCATCACCAAGTGACCGGGCTGCACCGTCCCAGCCAGATCTG
>WSZX01000279.1 GCA_013139935.1 Ardenticatenales bacterium | reverse complement strand
ATGACCGCTGCTCTGACGCTGGCCAATGCTGGCCAGCAGGTCACGCTGGTTGAGCGGGGGGCGGCCTTGGGCGGGATGTTGCGCGACGTGCACATGCTTTACCCTGGCCGGCGCAACGCGGCTGAATTGGTGGCCCGGAAGGTCCAAGCGGTAACCCACCATCCGCGCATTGAGGTATTGTTGGAGAGTCCGGTTACGAAGATTTCGGGCACGGTGGGGCGCTATACGGTCAACGTCGGGGGTCCAAACCAATCGAATGGACCGGCCGCCTTGGATGTGGGCGCGATCATTGTGGCCACGGGGGCGCATGCCTGGCAGCCGCGAGGCTTGTTCCGCTACGATGGGCAGCGGGTGGTCACGCAACTCGAGTTCGAAAGCGAGCTGCGAAGAAGCCAGGTCATCACTCAATCTCCCGATGGGCCAGTTTCCGGGTATGCCGATTTCCGAGCAAACGTGGCAAACGTGATTATGATCCTATGCGCCGGGCAGCGCGACGAAGCCATCCCCTACTGCTCGGGCGTGTGCTGCATGGGAGCGCTCACGCAGGCGATGGAAGTCAAGGCCGTCAACCCACAGGCTAATGTCACCATCCTCTTCCGCGACCTGTATCTGCCGGGCGAGGACGCCGGTGAAGAGGAAATGCGCAAGGCGCGTCACGCCGGGGTGGAATTCATCCGCTACACACCGCAGTTGCCCCCGGAGGTGACCGACCAGGCTATCGAGGTGCATGACGAGCTGACCGGCAAGACCCGTCGTTTGCCGTACGATCGCGTCGTCCTGGCCACCCCGCTGGTTCCGCAGCCGGATGCCAGTGTGGTGGCTCACATGTTGGGCATTGCTCAGGACGCGAACGGTTTCTTTCCTGAGGTGCACCATCGGCTGCGGCCGCAAAACTATGCCGAACGGGGCATCTATGTTTGCGGCGCAGCTCACTACCCATTGCCCTGGACCGAGGCCGAGTTTCAGGGCGCTAGAGCTGCTTTCAAGGCGGTGCGTCACCTGCGGGCAGGGCAAGTCACCAGCCACGCACCCGTCGCCGTGGTGGATGAAAAGCTGTGCACCGGTTGTGGCAGTTGCGTGGAGGCCTGCCCCTTGGGTGCGATTTCGATGCACAGAGGCAACGGACAATTGGATCTCTCCCAGGTCGACCCCCTGCTGTGTACAGGATGCGGCAATTGTGTGGTCACATGCCCGGTCAAGGCCATTGACATGCCGGTCGACAGCGACACACAGGTACTGGCCCAGATCGACGCGGCGCTGGCGAGCGCGTCGCAAGATGGGCGGCCGCGGATTCTGGTCTTTGGGTGCGAGTGGAGCAGCCACGCTGCGGCCGAGTTGGCCGGAGCCAACAAGCTGAGTTACCCGGCCGGAGTACGCCTGATTCGAGTGGGATGTTCGGCTCGCTTTGACCCGATCCACATCCTGTGGGCCTTGAACAGCGGCGCCGACGGGGTCTTTCTGGGGGCCTGCCCGCCAGGAGACTGTCATTACGTCAACGGCAATCGTCACGCTCAGGAACGCATCAAGACGCTACGGAGCCTACTGGCCGGAAGCCGCTTTGACTCGCGTCGTGTGCGTCTGGAGTGGATCGTGCCGGATGATCCGCAGGATTTCGTGGGCAAGATCACCGATTTCACAAACCTGATGCGAGCTCTGGGTCCGAGCCCGGTTCTGGGTCAGTAAACTGATAGAGGAGGACGATAGATGTCGACAAGACTGCAACAGGAAGTGTGGGCATTGGAGCGTTGCTCCGGTTGCGGGGTGTGCGTGGCGGCCTGTTCCAAAGGGGTGCTCTACTGGGATTCGGAGCAGCACCCGGTTCTGGAAGAACGCATAAAAACGCTGGGCCTTTCGCGCCTCAAGCTGCGGGCCTGCGAGGTTTGCGAAAAGTTCTGCGAGTTGAGTTGTCCTCGCCTGGTGGATTGGACACCGATGGAGCCCGGCACCATGGTTTCTGCGCGGTCAGCCGGCGTTGTTCAGAGCGGCGCGCCGAACGACGTCATTCAGGCTCTGTTGGTGGCCGCTCGCTCGGCCGACCTGATTGACGGGGTGGTCATGCTGGACATGGATCCCTGGACGTTAAGGCCGGTCGCTCGCGTGGCCACGACGGTGGACGAGATCGTCAAGAGCGTCGGAATGCAGTACCTCTGGGCGCCGGTGCTCAGTGCGCTCAACGAGGCCGTCTTTGAGCTGGGTCTGAGCAGGCTAGCCATCGTTGGTCCTCCCTGCGTTGCTCAAGGAGCGCGCCAGTTGATGAGCGCTGAGAATGACCGTTTATGGCCCTACCAGGAAGCGATTCACCTGACGATCGCATCTTTTTGCACTGGCGTCTATATGCCAGAGATGGTCACGGAGCTACTTGAACGAGGGATGGGCATCCCGCGGCACGAAATCAGGGGCCTGACCACCTCGATAACGAACGGCACCCTGGTGGTGGGGCTGTGGGACGGCACAGAGCGCTCGATCCCGTTGACAGAGGTGGAGCCCTTTACGAGGCATGGTTGCGGCAGTTGCGATGATTATTTGGGGGAGTCGGCCGATATCGCTGTTGGAGCCATCGGCTCGCTAGCGGGCCATGCCACACTCATCGCCCGCACGCCGGCCGGCGAGGTTTGCGTGCAGAATGCTCGTGGCTTTGGCTTGCTGGAAACGATCAGCCAGGTGGACGAGGAGGCGCTGAAAGCAGCCAAAGAGGAGAAAGACCGGCGGGCACGGGCCCAGGCCTTTGATGAGTTCCGCATCCTGATGTTGGACGCCCTGAGCGACCCCGGGAAACGGGCTCAGGTCAGAAAGCAATTCGTCAGTCTCTATGGTGATCGCCAAGTGGGAGCTTTGAAGAGGGAGGAGTGTGATGTCGCTTGTAGTGGATGCTAGGGGACGCGATCTGCGATCCGTCAGCACGGAATTGAAGGATGCAGTCGCCAAGGGACCGGTGGTCATCCAGGAGGCAGCGCACCTGCATGGCCTGGTGGGCGGTTTCAAGGACGGTGCGATGACCATTGGAGGCGACGGTGGCGATTA
>WSZX01000509.1 GCA_013139935.1 Ardenticatenales bacterium | reverse complement strand
TCGATCATCTGGAAGGCACATGGACCCAGCAGGAGTTTGAAGGTTCTGAGAAACAGTTGGTCGCGCAGCGACATGTCGATGAGGAGCTATGCAGATAGGCCGCTTGATGATCGATACTTCTGGGTATGCCGGCTTCAAGCAGGGGCATCCACATGCTGACGCCGGGTGAACCGGTGGCGGGGTTTGAAGTCGACCGTCGTCGAGAACAGAATCGGGCCGAGCTGCAAAAGTTCCAGCAGGGCGGACGGGTGCGCCTGGCCGAGATCTCGAAAGAGACCGCAAAGCGATATGCACGTATCTGTACCCACCTGCGCGGTATTGAGCGGCCCATTCCAACGAACGATTTGTGGATAGCTGCCTCCACCATGGAGCACAGCGCTGAACCCCTCACAGCAGATTCCTACTTTTTTCACGTGCCGCAGATAACCTTCGTGCGTATTCCTAGCTCGGAATGACACGAAAAGAGCCGAGATGAGCAGGCGCCGCCAGCGGGCGACTGAAAGGGCGAGAGGCGCTCCGTTCTGCCAGGGTGCGTTCCAGGCCTTGAATGTATTCGATTTTCTGGGAGAATAGGGCCGTCATAACGGCTTTGGGACAATGCAATAAGGATCATTTTGCGGCCCCCATGACCTCTTGGGCTAGTGGGGGCCGGTGCTGTTGGGAGCAGGTTGAATGAAACACAAGGAAGCACCGCTGCAGAAAGTCAGAATCATCGGAGTCTTTGCGCACGTCGACGCGGGCAAGACGACGACGTCGGAGGCGATTCTGTACTATTCCGGCCGTCTCCACCGCACCGGAGCAGTGGATGATGGAGACACAAAGCTCGATTTCATGCAGCAGGAGCGGGAGCGCGGCATCACGATCATGTCGGCCGCGACCGCCTGCCATTGGCACGGAAACCGGATCAACCTGATCGATACACCGGGGCACATTGATTTCACGGCCGAGGTGGTACGTTCGATCCGGGTCATTGACGGTGCGGTGGTCATTCTCTGCGCCGTGGGCGGCGTGGAGCCGCAGACAGAGGCGGTTTGGATGCACGCCAGCCGCGAGAATCTGGCGCGGGTGCTGTTCATCAACAAGCTGGACCGCGTGGGGGCCGATTTCCAGCGGGTGCTGGTTGACGTACACGAACGGCTGACGCCAAACGCAATCCCGCTCCAACTCCCGATCGGTAGCGAGCGACAGTATGCCGGCATGGTCGACCTGTTCAGCGAGCAGGCGCTGTACTGGCGGGACGGTGCAGACGATCCGACGGTAGAGGCGGTTCCAGCCGAGATGGAGGCGGAGGTCGCAGCGGCCCGCGAGGCGATGATTGACGCTATCTGCGAGACGGATGATGCTTTGCTGGAGCAGCTCCTGGAAGGAGACGAGCCGGACACGGCCTCGTTGCAGCGGGCCCTGCGGCAAGCGACCTTGACGGGCAAGCTGGTGCCGGTGCTGTGTGGCGCTTCCCGCAAACGGATTGGTGTGCAGCCTTTGTTGGACGCCGTGGTCGCCTATCTGCCGGCGCCGGTGGACATGCCACCCATCCTGGGGACCGTGCCCTGCCCACCAGACGACCGTGAGCCGGGCGAGGAAGAGATTGTCGAGCGGCCCGACCGTGCGGACGCGCCGCTCTGTGCAGCCGCTTTCAAGATCGTGACCGACCCTCATGTGGGCCATCTCACCTGGGTGCGCGTTTTTTCCGGCTCTCTCAAGCTGCGCGAGACAGTTTACAACCCCCGGGCGGACACGCTCGAGCGAGTAGGCCGCATCTACCGGATGCACGGGAGCGAGCGGGAGCAGGTGGACAACCTGGCGGCGGGCGACGTGGTGGCGCTGGCCGGGATTAGTTCGGCAATCACCGTCGATCCGCTGTGCGATCCCGACCACCCGATCATGCTGGAGACGTTCAAATTCCCCGATCCAGTCATCGCCGTGGCGCTGTCCGCGCGATCGGTCGAGGAGCGGGACAAACTGAGCATGGCGGTGAGACGGATGTGCGAGGAGGACCCGACCCTGATCAGTAATCTTGACCCGGAGACGAGCGAGTTAACACTGGCGGGCATGGGCGAGTTGCACCTGGAGGTGACAGTGGACCGCCTGCGAACCGAGTTTGGCGTGGCGCCGGAGGTGAGCCAGCCGCAGGTGTCTTATCGGGAAACGGTCCGCAAGACGGTCGAGGTTGTCGGCCGCTATAAGAAGCAAACTGGCGGCCGGGGGCATTACGGCGAGATCGAGTTGAGGATAGAGCCACTGGAGCCAGGCGAGGGTGTGATCTTTGAAAACGCGGCGCCGCCAGCCAGCTTTCCGAGCGGTTTTGTGCGACCAACTGAGATGGGAGTGCGCGCTGCGCTGCACAAGGGGGTGATAGCCGGATACGCGGTGACGGATGTCAAGGTGACGCTGCTGGACGGCAAGTTCCACGAGGTCGATTCGGCGGCGATGGACTATCAGATCGCGGGCTCGATGGGCGCACGGGAGGCGGTGCGCATGGCCAGCCCGGCGCTGCTGGAGCCGATCATGGCGATCGAGGCGAACGTGAGCGAAGAGCATCTGGGAGCCATCGTGGCGGATCTCGGCCGGCGCCGGGGTGTGATCAAAGAGATGCGGACGCGGGGCCAGATTCGTAACGTGGAGGGCACAGTGCCTCTGGGCGAAACCTTTGGCTATGCAACGGCGCTACGCAGTCTGACCTCCGGCCGGGGGACGTTCACGCTCCAGTTCGACCACTATGATCTGGTTCCTGACTCGATCGCGCAAGAGGTGATCAAGCGACGGCGAGAAGAGGGAGAGATCCCTACCCGATAGTGTGGGATTCTTTCTGGGAACACAAGAGCGGGGTCCAAGGGCCCCGCTCTTTCTGTTTCGGAATCCTTGCGGTGCGACGATCACCTGAATCGCAGCGCGATGTGCAAGGGGCGAACAGAACCGGTAGGGAGAGGGGAATGATGTTGTGACCGGCCGCTCGCTCGCATTATTCGCCATGCTCGCCTCTCCCCGGCGTGGGGGGACGATTGGACGTGCCTCGGGCGGCAATGACAGCATCCGATTCGATTGCCCGCTCGCGACACTTGTGCTAGAATGCCAGGTGCCGGCCGAGATGCCACAGCACACTTTCCGCTGTCTCCTCCTGCCCGCCTGATGGACTCGTCCACGGGGCGCCTCAGAGGTTCACCGATGTGATAGCGGCAGGCACAGGGTCGGAAGGTGAAATTCACAGCAGTATCAGCCAAGCCATTCACGGACTCTGTCCCCAGCCAGAGCAGGCGCTGATCGGAATCGCGACGGTGACGCAAGGGGATCATGATCGACGGCGTTACTCTTTAGCTTGCAGTCGGAATCGAACGGGGTTGCAGGAGGATATTCATGACGGCGCAAAAGATGGGACCCAAAGACGTCAGTCTCCGGGTTCTGCTGGCGACACTGGCAAAGATGCCCGATCAGTTCTACACCAAAGACCTGTCCAACCATGCTGACATGCTCGCCGCGCATCCAGCTCTGACAGAGCACTCGCACTATCACGGTTTTGTCGGGAAACGACTGGCGCAAGAGTTTGACGGCCGCACACTTCAGAGGGCGCGAAGTACGAGCCACCCAAGGAAAGGGATGCTGTGGAAGAAAACGGCCGAAGGGCGCCCGGCCGGCCCGCAGGTGGAAACCGCTGCAACGGTGCCAGCAGTCACCGGCGACGTGCGCAAGGAGCAGGTGGTCCGGGAAGGACACTGGACGGCGCTCCAATACATGGCGGACCCGATTTTTCGCGAAGTCAAGGCGCTGTTTGAACGCTACCAGCAGATTGGGGGGGTTTACTTTCGGCCGACAGACCGCGGCGTCACAGTGGTTGACCTTTATCGCGATTCGCCGAGACCCGGCATCGGCGTCGGTGAGGACGCCAACCTGCTGCCCGGTACCAAGGCGAGTGACATAGCGCCGACAATGTGGGGCCGGATCGCCCACCTGGAACGGGTTCGCCGGCACACGAGGAAGCCGTATCAGGAGAAACGGCTGGAGGCCTACCTGATCCGGGATGCGCAGGCGAACCAGCTCTGCATCCCGGGTTTTCCTGAGCGCCTGCGTTTCATCAGCAGCCATTGGCGGATTCATGGAGCAGGAGAGGGCCAGTTCCCGGACCTGCTGGCGGTAGACCTGGTCAGCCATCACCTGGTGCTGATCGAACTCAAGGTAGAGCCGGACCCGTCGGCGTTTGACCAGGTCGAGTCCTACCTGCGCTTCTTTCAGGAGCACGGCGACCAACTCAATCCCTTTTTCTCGCGGCTGGGGCAGGTCATGGGGGAGCTGTATGACTGCCTGGAGCTGGCGGACTTGAAGGCGGTCAAGACGGCCGCGGCCGGACTGGTGGCCTGGCCGGCCGGAGGACAAGTCTCGGTTCAGAACCTGGAGAGGCTGGAGGAATTGGAGCCAGATGACGGGAAAGG
>WSZX01000096.1 GCA_013139935.1 Ardenticatenales bacterium | reverse complement strand
ATCCCCAATCTACGTGGCCGGATGGTATCGGCCGACGCAGCCAGTAGTGGTCATTGGGATGCAGCGCATGAGGAACCGGGACACAGGGCGGCCGCCATTCCATGATTTCGGCCGCCGAGGGTACTGGCGCGGCGAACAAGAGTTCTGCGTCGCCCGCGCGCATTCCTGGTGCTGGTGAGGTGGGATGGGTGGGGGCGGTTTGAGTCGTTGCTGGCGCCGGAGTCGGTGGTGGCGTTGGTGGCGGTGGCGGTGTTGCGCCAGGCGGCGATACTGAGGACGTGGGAGGCAAGATGGGCTCGGGTTCGACGGTAGGTAGGCTAGTGGGGAAGGCGGCAGTGGGCATCAGAGTGGAGGTGGGGACCAGCGGTGGGGCAGGGTTGCATGCTGCAAGGAGACCACTCACGAGCAGAGAGGCCACGCAGCGGCCGGCCCAGGTCATCAACTTCATGGCGCAAAACCTTCGACGGCTTGCTGCAAATCCTTGGCGCTGTACAGTTCCCACATGGCAGCATCCCAGTCCAGCCCTTGCCGCTTCTCGTGGTGCCAGAACTGGGTGGCGGGGAAATTGGTGCGCCATGTGGCGGCGGCCGGGACGCGTTCCCAGTCATGATCGCCTGCCATCTGGGTAAAGTCTACATAATACCCGACCGGGATGGCGGCCTTGACCCTGCCGCCCGATTCATAGTCCACGATGTTTCCACTGTAACGCGCTTGAAAGCTCCAGGGTCGCGTGCGCAAAGGCTCTCCCTGGCTCCCGTCCTGGCGCCTGGTTCGAACGTACAGTCGCCACCAGGTGGTGGCCCCATCCAACTCGCGCACCACTTCCACCAGGGGCCGGTAGCCAGAGTTCAGATCGCGAGCGATGTCAAAGGCCCGGCCGGTCTTGTTCCAACTCTCGGCGTTGAGCCCCGGGGGGGGCACTGCGTCCATCGGTTCCCATATCTTATCCAGTGCGGCCAGGAAATCCCAGCCGGCCTGCTCGATGACTGCGGCCCGAAGCGCCTGGAAAGAGTCATCCACGCGGTCGTTCAGATAGGGACCGGCGACCTGGACCTCATCAAGGGTCACCAGTGTGTAATGTGGTGCGTGGGCAGCCGGGTCGGCTATTGACTCTAGGTACAGGGGCGGATCGTCTCCCACCAGCACATCAGCGATGGCAAGCCCAGGCGGCAGCGCGGCAGCACTCCAGGCAGGGGCGTGCAGCGGGTGTTCATCTAGGTACACCTGGGGCGCTGCTCCCCAGCCATTCACACTGCTGGCCAGCAGGAACTGTCTGGCGCCTGCACAATGGACGTACAGTACCGCGTGTCCGCTTGGCGCCCAGGTCGGTTCTTTTCCCTGGCCAATGTTGACCGGATTGTCCGAGGGCAGACTGTTCAACATCGGTTGGACATACACCAATTGCTGACTCCCGCTGCGCCCGGTAAAGGCCAGATAGTCACCACCAGGATGCCAGCTCGGGTGATCTTCTTCAATGTCGGACGAACGGCTGATGTTGACGGCAGCTTCATCGCGGGCGTCATCGAGCGCAAGGAGGTGTATGTCTGGATTGCCGGTGCGCCAAGACACAAAGGCTATGTGCCGGCCGGACGGGGCCCAGGTTGGCGCATAGTCGGCTGCTGGATGCATAGTCAGCCGAATCGGATCGCCTCCGGTGACAGGCATGATGTAGATGTCCATGTTCTCCTCGCGGTAGGATTCAAACACCAGCCACTGCCCGTCGGGTGACCAGGAAGGATTGGCATCAAAGGCGATGTTTCGGGTTAACCGGGTCACTGCCAGACTGGCGACATCCAGCAGGTATAGATCCCAGTTTCCAGCCCGCCGGGAGGCAAAGCTCAACACACGGCCGTCCGGTGACCAGGCCGGATCCCGGTCGTCGGCCGGGTCGTTGGTGAGGCGGGCCGGTCTTTCCCGACTGATGGAAAGCGCGTAGATATCGTCGTTCCCGCCGTGCCGAACCACAAAGGCTACGCTGCCTCCGGCTGACAGATAGTCCGGAGTGGGGGCGGGAGCCACCGCGATGAGAGTGGGCAGTGGGGTGGGGCTGGGCGATGGTGACGGCGTCGGTGAGGCCGTCGGGCTTTGGGTGGGGCTAGGGGGCAGCAGAGCTATCCCTGTCTCTTCGGGCTGTCTTTTGTGGCTCGCCGTGCGGACCCAGAGGACGAGTAGGATCAGATTGAGAGCAGCCATGGTGACCGCCAGACGAACCCACTTGCGCCGCGCTGATAGGGCCAATCGTGGCTGGTTGCGGATCAGTGCGAGTTTCTCTTTCTCGCGTACCCGCCGTCGCGCCTGGTGTACCGTCCACCTGGAACGCGCGGCGCGGCCGATGATGAGAAACCAAAGTGTGATCCAATCCCGGATGTGGGCAAGACAGGGGCCGATGGCCCGGCGCCACAACAGTCGAGCTGGCGCCACCAGCGGCCAGGTTGCCACCCAGAGCAGGTGCCGCGCTGCCACTCCCAGCCGGCCGATCTCTTCCCAAAGATAGGGTGCTATCCAAAGCGTTGCCCCCCAGATCAGGAGTGCCAACGTGCGGAGCGGCCGATAGAGGCGCACGCCAATCCAGCTCACTGGCCGCCAGAGGGTTGCCAGTGTCCAGTGCAGAGCTCTGCGTACTCTTTGCTGGCAGATTCCCAGCCGCTGCCAGAGGGCGGCCAGTGATCTGTGTGCAATCAGCCAGAGCTGGCTGGCCCGCCTGCGCAGAAGGGACAAGAGCCAGTGGATGGGCCGTCTGAAGGTCAGTCCAATCCGGCTAAGGGTGGTGCGCAGGGTGATTCCCATGCGGCCGAGGAGTTCTTGGGCTGCCTGTGACCCCCGCCTAACTGCCTGCCCCAGCCGCGCCAGCCTGTTCTTCAGCCACTGCCAGGGAAGGGCAAGCACCACAAGAACCGAACGCAGGCGTGAAATGACTATTGACCGCATCGCCGCATGACTATACCATGACTACTAATCGCGAACAACACAAAAAACCGAGGGTGTGGAATAAGAGTCGCTTGCTGGGATGGGGAGATGTAGGGGGGGCGAGGCGCAAAGCGCCCCAATGCCCCCTACAGTTTCCCTTTTACGGCGCGGAACTGCAGAGGGAACGGCATCTTGTCTGTTTTTCGACACGCTCAGACCAAATGTTTGCCTGGCAGCCGGCGGCGCGATATAATCGCTGTGGAGACTTGCACCGCATCAGTCCTGACATGCCCCAACTGGTATTGTCGAGGTTGGGCAGATCACGTATAGCGTGCGGCCTGCCGAAATCGCGGGCCGTTATCCCAAATGGGCGGCGATCTCGCTTGATCGCTTGAGCGTCTCTCGTTGTTGAGAACGGGCTCCGACCTCGCCACTTGGTGGGCCGGAAATGTGCTGTCCAGGTTGATGTGCAACACCCATACAATACTTTGGAGGAGATCATGAGACGACCGCTTGCTATTGTTATATTCAGTCTGTTCTTGCTGTCGCTGGCGTGTGGAGGAAGCTCGGGTGATGGCGAAGAGCCGCCCGATGGTGCGTTCCAGATCAAAGTTGTGAACAGGAGCCCCTATGACGTCTGTTATGTGCAGATCTCCGTCGAGACCGACGAGGAATGGGGAGATGATCTAATGGCGGAGGATGAGATAATCGAGCCCGGCGATTCCAGATCCTTTGACCTGGATGAGGGGACCTACGATGTTATGCTCCGGGATTGCGATGCCATACCTGTGGAATCGGCTTCTGAGGTTTCCTCCGACGTCACGATCACCGTCGGCGCTTCTGGTGTTGTAGGGCTGCTACTGGACAATCAATCCTCCACCGAGATCTGCTACGTATTCATCTCGCTGTCCGACAATGAGGAGTGGGGCAGCGACTGGCTGGGCGGGGCCGAGAGCATCTTTGCTGGTGAGCAGCGCGTATTCTATGTTGATACCGGTGTGTATGATCTTCTGGCCCAGGACTGCGTGGGGGAGGGTAGCGATCTGGTTGAAGAACTGGCGGTGGACCTGACCGACGATTGGTCAACATGGACCATCTACGATGATTAGGTGGCACCTCCAGGGTCACACTCCCTGATCAAAACCGGCGTGGGCGCTTGATGGCGAATCATGCGGTTGTTGTTTGTCCTGGAGCCACGCCTTTCCTGCCGCCAGGTGTGGATGGCGAGGCTCATCGCGGCCAACATTGAAGAGATTCCCTCAGGCCCTGCCCGCCGCTCTCCTTGGCGCAGCGGCCGACAGAGGCGGCCGGCCGTCATTCCGTTGCCTTTGCACACCGGGTTTGGGCTCTTGCCCCCGGGGCGGGCGGGTTCCAGAAGAGCGCTAGTCGTCAAAGTCCAGGCCACACCGGGGGCACTTTTGCTGGCTGGCCTCCAGTGGCGTCTCACAGTGGGGGCAGTAGCTCTCAAACTGTGCGCCACAGTCGGGGCAAGCATCTCCGGCAACCGCCGCTCCGCATTCGGAGCAGATATCTTGCTCGCAGGAGGAGCACTGCATGGTCCCGATTTCGAGAATCTCTCCGCATCCGGGGCAGGGCGTGAATTGGTGGGTGGGCAGACCGGCACCGCACGATGGGCAACCGGTGTCGTCCGGGTAGAGTTTGCGCAGGCAGCCTGGGCAGACGCGAGTTCGGCAGGCGGGGCAGGGAGTGATCAGTGGGTCAAAGCTTGAGCCGCACGTCTGGCAGGCGATGTGGGAAGACAGAATGAGGCGGTGCCCCGCCGGCCGTTGGTGGTAGCTTAGTGGCTGGTCACAGGAGGGGCAAGAGGCAGGCGCACCCAGGATGATGTGATTGCACTGCGAGCACCGGCGCGCAAAGAATGCATCGCACTGCGGGCAGATAGAGGTAGCCGCCAGCAACTGCTGGCGGCACAACGGACACCCAAAAAAGAGTGCAGTGTGGCATTGAGGGCACTGGTCGTCGTCCTCATCCACTGCCGCCCCGCAGGCGGGGCAGAGGGATTGGCCGCATTCGGTGCAATAGCCGTCTTCAAGGTCCAGAGCCAAGTCACAGCTGGGGCAGCGACCGTCAAACAGGCTCTCGTTCCGGGCCGCGGGCGGGGCCGCGGGCAGGGTCGCGGGAGGCCCGTCGTGATCCTCAAACTGGGCGCCGCATTCTGGGCAGGTGGCGGCGCCAGGGGGGACGTCAGCGTTGCAGTCGGTGCAGTAGATGCCATAGGCGGCTCCACACCGCGGACAGGATGTCGAGTGGGGCTGCAAGGGAGCGCAGCAGTCAATGCATAGGTCCTGTCCACACGCTGGACATTGGACGGAACCGGCTATCAGGGGTGCCTGGCAGGTTGGACAAT
>WSZX01000485.1 GCA_013139935.1 Ardenticatenales bacterium | reverse complement strand
CGATTGCACAAGACGGTTGCCGCGCTCGCCGGAGCCGCGCTCATCCTCATCGTCTCTCAGATAGCCGGGCTCTTTGATCCGGCCTGGAATATCATGGGGTTTGAAGGGGCGATGGAGGCCATAGACTATGAGGTCATCTTTCTGTTGATCGGGATGATGATCTTTGTTGGCATGGTGGAAGAGACCGGGCTCTTCCAGTGGATGGCCTTTAGGGCTTACAAGGCGGCTGGAGGAAGCCCCTGGCGCTTGACTGTCATCCTGGTCATCATAACCGCCGTCGCCTCCGCCTTGCTTGACAATGTGACGACCGTCCTGCTGATGACCCCTATCACCATCGAGATTGCGCTCAAGATCGGTATCAACCCACTGGCCATACTTGTTCCAGAAGTGCTGGCCTCCAACATTGGCGGGACCGCCACGCTGGTTGGAAGCCCCCCCACCATACTCATCGGCACCGGCGCAGGGCTGAGCTTTGGCGACTTTGTGGTAGAGACCGGCCCGGTCGTTGTCGTGGTGCTGGTGATCTTGCTGCTCTACATGCGCCGGCGGTACGGTTCAGAGTATGAGGTGGCGAAGGAGATAGATTCGGCCGCGCTGATGAGTCGGCTGGAGGAAGATGCCCGGATCACCCAGCCAGCGGTGCTGCGCCGGGGGCTCTTGGTGGGCGCTGGCATGGTCGGGCTGTTCCTGGTTGGCCCTCAACTGAACATGGTACCCGCTCTGATTGCCCTGTCAGGGGCGGCCGCCATGCTGATCTGGATCCGGCCCGACATCGAGCGTGCCGTGCGGCAGGTGGACTGGACAACGTTGCTTTTCTTTATGGGCCTTTTCATGCAGGTGGGCGCATTGGAAGAGGTGGGACTGATCGCCATGGTAGCAGAGGCTATCGCCGGAATTGCCGGAGACAGCCTGGTGATTGCTGTTCTCGTCACGCTCTGGCCGGCGCTGATCATGTCAGCCATCATTGACAATGTTCCGTTTGCGGCCGCCATGCTCCCTGTAGCCCACCATCTGACCGCTTCTGTACCTGGTGCAGAGGGCGGGATTATCTACTGGGCCCTGGTGTTTGGCGCCTGCTTTGGCGGCAATGCCACCCTTATCGGGGCGTCGGCCAACCTGGTGGCGGCCGGCATCGCGGAACGGGCCGGCTACCCCATCACCTATGAGCGGTTCCTCAAGGTTGGCGCACCGGTGGCGCCGATGTCTGGTCTGGTGGCAACGGGCTGGCTGTTGCTTCAGACCTGAGCAGACCCACCATTGGAGGAAGTGATGATCGTATGTGCTACCAGAGGCGGCGAGGCGAGCAGGGCGGTGGAGGATTTCGCCATCCAGTTGGCCCTGGAGGCGAACGACGAAGAGTTGGTCTTTTTCTACGTCGCTGACTGTGACGTGCTTGCTTCCACCACCGATACCCGGCCGCATGATATCAACCACGACCTGACTCGGTTGGGCGAGTTTATCGTGATCATCGCCCAGGAGCGCGCCCAGGCGGCCGGTCTGACCAATGCTCACTGGATCGTCCGGCTGGGATTGGTGCGCGAGGAGATGATCAGTTACCTGCAGGGGTCGGGAGCAGACCGTCTGGTGCTCGGCCGGCCGGTAGGCAAAGGCGGAGATCAGGTCTTTAGCGATCGGGGGCTGGATCAATTCGCAATGCAGATCGAGGCGGAGACCGGCGTAAAAGTGTTGCTCGCGGACCCCACCACCGGGGGGGGGATAGATGTCACCGGCAAGTGATGATGCTTGACACTCCTTGACCGTCGAGTGATAGAGTACCGTAGCGGCGGATTTGGGCGATTCCCCGAGTGGCCTGGGAGTGAAACACCCCCGGATCAGATCTTGGTCGGCATCGGTTCTGATTCTTCCAGAGGACGCAGGCCGGCCCCGGCCCCTTTTTCGACTGCGCCGGTTCACACGGATCGTGCGTCTTGGCCCGGCAAGTGGGGTCCACACCGTTTTCGCTTAATGGCAGAGAGGGAGCTATGAGAATTCTAGCGGTTCATCCGGAGCTTTGCGTGGCATGCGGCGCGTGTGAGGAAATCTGCGCCATGACTTTCTTCAAGGTCCCCGACCTTGAAAAGTCGGCCATCCGTGTGTCTGCACCCGAGCCGAACGGCGGTGCGTGCACGATCGAGTTCTGTGACCAGTGCGGGGAGTGCATAGCAATCTGCCCGACCGGGGCGCTGTACCGTGCCAAGAATGGCCTGGTACGAATTCGAAAGAAGGATTGCGTGGGTTGCCTTGCCTGCGTTGCCTTTTGCCCGACGTTGGTCATGTACGTCGACCCCGATAGCACCGTCCCGTTCAAGTGCGTCGCCTGCGCCAAATGCGTCGATGAATGCCCGGCCGATGCGCTCTATATGATGGACGTTGAGGTTCCGGCTCTGGTGTCAGAGTTGACCCGCTCAGTTCGATTCGCAGGAGAGGATTCCCATGGCGGCTGACGTTGGCCAGAACTTGGCAGATTTGGAGAACACAATGAAGAATCGTACCTTGCTGGCAGAGTATGACTATGAACGGGCTGAGGTCGTCAAGGGTTATTCAGGTCAGACGCTGTACATCAATCTCACCGATAACACGATAGAGGCTAGGCCGGTCACCGAGCAGATGAAAGAGATATTCATCGGCGGCCGCGGCTTTGGCCTCTGGCTGCTGTGGAAGGGGATCACTGCGGGATGTAAGTGGGACAGCCCGGAGAACGAGATCATCATATCGTCGGGTCCGCTGGGCGGGACCACCACCTTTCCCGGCGCGGGCAAGTCCCTCTGCGTGAGCATCTCGCCGCTGACCGGTTCGGTAGTAGATAGCAACGTGGGCGGCTATTTTGGCCCCCTGCTCAAGTTCGCCGGTTGGGACGCGATCGAGATCCAGGGCAAGGCAGCCAAGGATGTGGTCGTCTTTATCGACGGGAACAAGGGCAGGATCACCATCGAAGAGGCGCCCGGGGCGCCCACCGACAGCTACCC
>WSZX01000002.1 GCA_013139935.1 Ardenticatenales bacterium | reverse complement strand
CGGCTGCAACCGGACCCGCTGTGTCCGCACGGCGCCATCACCATCAGTAGATCGCGTTCCCCTGCTCTGGCCGGATGAGAATCCAAGCGAGGCAGGGATTATTGTTCCCTTGAAGCGTTTCCCTGGTGCTTTTTCAACAACAACTTGGCATTCTTGTGGCCGCAGAGTGCACCTGATTCACCATCCAAAACGGAAAGCCACTTCTTATCAAGTGCGTTTCGTGCGCTGATTATAGGTCATGTCTGACCATTCAGCAAGAGCCCACCCTCTGCCTCTCACTCCCGTCGCCGCAGCCCCTTGTTCAACCCCCTCTCCCTGTGACTGATGTTCAGGCCAGAATTCGGACAATCGTCATTTTTCGCCTGCTGGCCGTCCAAAACAGGCAAGCGGGGGGGTGTGCAAAGTCCGTGTTACAGGCAGCGGATAGCGGATACCGCTGCGCTATCGTTGATCGGTCAGGGCCTCATGTCAATAGCCACGCGTACACGCTGTTCACGAAGAAACGGAGTTGCCCTCCTCGCCGGCGCTATTGACAATCCATTGTGGCCTCCCTGGAAACCGGATGGTGGATCTGTTACCCATCTTGTGCCAGGAAGGTCATTATTCAAGAAGCTGGACGACTTTGCACACGCCTTGCATATTTCATCTCGTGGACCTTGCCACGGATAGAACTTTTGTGCTACAATAAGAGCCATACCCGCGGTGACCGGTTGCCGGATCACAATACATGAGGCCAATGAATCACATCGCACTGCAAACAATGGATGGGTGGCCCTGGACCCTCATCCCACTCGCCGCGAACCACGAGCCATGCCATTCCTCTGAAACCGAAATGATAATTGAATCAGGAATTCGAATTTCCACCGGCAAACAATCATCGGGATCGGCCGGCCGTTGCCAAAAGTCTCTCAAACAGAATCAGGAATCGGGAGCATGCCCAATTCGCACGAAAGAAAAGTGGGAATTCGTGAAATTCGCGAAATTGGTGGTATCCGTGATAAAAAGGCGGTCTCCGTGAGAACCTTGCACGTGTCTTGGCACACCCCCCCCAATCCCTCGACATGGTCGCAATAATGGTTTGTGTCCGAACCACTGTCTGAAGCCCTGTCTGTGGCAGTTGACCAGGTAGGCTTCCCGGTTAGAATACGGGCCAGGGAGATTGTCCGAACGGAGGCATGCATGCGGGCATCACGCAGGTTCATCATCATCGCACTGCTCGCCCTAACTCTGCTGCTCGCCGCTTGCGGCCGCCAAGAGGGGGAGGTGGAGCCGACCCTCGCCCCCGCCAGAACTCCCACCGCGCAGCCGACGCCCCTTCCCGAGATCCACATAGTGGACCGGGAGCGGCTGGTCATCGGCGTGGACTCGGCGTTTCCACCCTTTATAGATATGGATGCCGATGGCGAACCGGTAGGGCTGGAAGTGGATCTAATCGCCGCCCTTGCAGAGGTAGCCGACCTGGACTATGAGCTTGTCTCCTCTGGTTGGGACACCCTTTTCCTGGACCTGGTTGCCGGCCGCTTTGACGCTGTGCTGGGAGCGATAACGCCGGCCGACGCTCCCTCCGAATTAGTGGAACTCACCGAGCCGTATTTCGAGGTTGGGCAGGTGGCGGTCGTGCTCGCCGGAAACGAGGAGCTGGCGGAACAGGGCGATCTGTCCCGGGCGGTCGTTGGCGTGCAGCCCCTTTCCTGGGGTGAATTTGTGGTTTCTGGCGACCCGGCTCTCGTGCATGCCGGTCAGAGCCTGTCGGTCGCCAACATTCGGCGCTATGACACCCCGGAACAGCTGATCGAGGCGCTCATTGCCGGTCAAGTGGGTGCTGTGGTTACCCATCACACTGTCGTCGACAGCTACCTCAGCGTCAATCCCGATGATCTGTTCATCCTCCCGGCCGGTCCGCGGACTGGGGAAACCGCCGGCAGCGATCGGGATGCGTGGCTGGCGACTCGCAGCTTTCATGTAGCGGTACCCAGGGGTGCGGACGAACTGCTGGCTGTGCTCAATCGAGCCATCCAGACACTCCTCGCGAACGGCAAGATGGAAGAGCTGGTGCACTCGTGGGGTTTTGCTCCCGTTTTTGCCGAGCGGCCCGAGTTTGTGCAGGATGCTTCGGCCTCCTGCCTGGTGGCGGGCATCGAGAAACTGGATGACTATACCGTGCGGTTTGTGCTTAACCGGCCGGACCCCTTTTTCGACTACAAGATGGCGGTCCCGGCGCTGGCCATCCACAGTCCCGAGAACCTGCGCCGATTTGATGGGGGAGGGGAGTTGGCCCTGAACCCGGTCGGGACGGGACCCTACATGTGGGCAGAGGGGATGCCGGGCCAGGTGATCACCCTGACAGCCAACATCAACTACTGGGGAGGACGGCCGCAGGTTGACACGGTTGTGATCCAGCCCGTGCCGGACGCGGCCGAGCGCTATGCGCTGCTCAAGGCAGGCCGCGTGCAACTGATGGACAACCTCGGTCGCAACGATCTAGAGGCCTTGGAGGAAGAAGAGGACGAGACGATCGCCGTCTATGAGCGAACCCCGATCAACATTGCCTATCTGGGGATGAATCGTGACATAGCTCCGTTCACTGATCGGAGCGTGCGCCAGGCTGTGGCGCACTGTATTGACCAGGGTGATCTGGTGGAATCGATCTATCCGTCCGGTACTCTCATCGCCACGCAGTTCCTCCCTTCCAATACCTTTGGCTTTACCCCCGGCCTGCTCTGGCATGAACACAATACGGATTTGGCTGCGTCGCTGTTGGCCACCGCCGGCTATACCGGCGGGCTCACAGTGACCTTGAGCCTGGCAGACACTCCCACCGACTATTTGCCCGAGCCGCGCCAGATCGCCGAGGCGATCCAGTTGCAGTTGGCCGAGTGCAGCATTACGGTCGAGATCGAGTTACTTGATGCCGATACGTTTGCCGATGCGTCGGCCGATGGCCAATTCGACCTGTTCCTCAGCGGCTGGTCGGCCGACTATCCGGGCCCCATCGGCTTTCTCAACTATCACTTTGGCGGAGCGGGAGGCGACCGGCAGTTTGGCTCTCCCTTCCCCGAGATCGCAGAGCGGCTGGAGCAGGCCGCTCGCACTACCGACCGGGCGCTCCGCCAGGAGCTTTACGACCAAGTGAACGAGTTGTTGAAAGAGAAGGTGATCTTTGCTCCTCTGGCCCACGCCAGCTCGACATTGATCGCTCTCGCGGACCTGCCCGGAGTGGTGACCAATCCCGTTCGCCGCGAGTCCCTGGCTCTGGTTGGGCCGATAACCGGGACGACTGTCATGACCACTCTTGTCTATGCTGTCAGCAGCCACGCGCTCTCCCTGGATCCGACGGACCAAGTGGACGATGCAACCTTTGCTGTCACCAACCAGCTCTTTGACACTCTGGTGGGCTTTGAGCCCGCTACTACTGTGCTGACTCCTGCATTGGCGATAGAATGGAGCGTCAATGAAGCGAATGATGTGTGGGATTTTACTCTGCGCAGGGGAGTTCGCTTTCACGACCAGACCGAATTCAACGCCGACACGGTGATTCTCAACTTTGAGCGTCTGTGGGACCCGGAGCACCCGCTCCACGGTGATGGAGCAGGCGTGTTTCGCTACTTTCAGTGGATATTCGGTGCTTTCCGCGAGTCGTAGTAGGGCCGTTTTCCAGACTCTCATTGCACTGGGCTCACAGCGCGACTGTTTTGTTGACGCCATAATCGGGTCCTTTGGTCTTGTTCAAGAACAACTTGGTCCTCTTGCGAGCGCTCTAGCCGTGAATCACCATTCAAAACGGGAAGTCATTTCTCAACAAGTGCTTTGTGCATCGTCCATCCACGCAATCAAAGGTCCAGCCATGAACCATCGCTCCCAACCCGTCGATTCCCCGTCTTTTCGTTTCTCGGTCTCCATTCCCATTCGTTATGCGGACATTGACGCCCAGCGCCATCTCAACAACGTGACCTACTTTACTTTCATGGAGCAGGCGCGAGTAGCGTACATTCGTGAGGTGGGATTGTGGCAGGATGGGGAATTCGACGCCATCGGCATGGTTGTGGCCACAGCGGCCTGCTCTTACATAGCGCCCGCATTCCTCTGGGAAACGGTGACGGTCTGGACCCGGGTCGGCCGGTTGGGGGACAAGAGCTTTGACTTTGAGTACCGGTTGGAAACAGAACGAGGCGAGATCGCAACCGGCCGCACGGTGCAGGTATGCTACGACTATGCCCAAAGCCGGTCTACCTCCCTACCCGACGACTGGCGACAGGCTATCATCAGCTACGAACCCGCTTTGCACTTGCCAAGAAATAACTTTCCGGTTTGAATGGTGAATCAAGTGCACTCCGCGGCCACAAGAATCCCAAGTTGTTCTTGAAAAAGTACTATGGGAGGGGTGCGCGATGAGCGAGAATAAGCTGCCTGTGGCCGACCTGATCATCGTCGGCGGATTGGTTGTCACGATGGATGACGACTGGACCTTGATCGAGGATGGGGCCGTGGTAGTGCGTGACGGGGCAATCTTGGCGGTCGGGCGGGCCGCCGAGGTGGGCGCTGCCTACCAGGCGGCCGAAACCTTGGACGCCGCAGGTCATGCTGTCATGCCGGGCCTTGTCAACTGCCACACCCACGCCCCCATGACGTTGTTCCGAGGATTGGCTGACGATATGCCGCTGGAGACCTGGCTTCGCGAGGTTATCTGGCCGGCTGAGGCATGGGCGGTCAATCCAGAGATGGTCTACTGGGGTTCGCTGCTGGCGGCGGCCGAGATGATTCGAGGTGGAACCACCCTCTTTTCCGACATGTACTTTTACGAGGATGACATCGGCCGGGCGGCGGAGACGGCCGGCATCCGTGCTGTGCTGGGTGAGGCGCTGGTGGATTTCCCAAGCCCCAACTGCAAGACTCCGGCCGCGGGGCTCGCATACGCCGAAAACATGCTGCAGAAATGGGCCGGCAACCCGCTGGTGCGTGCCAGCGTCCAACCCCACGCCCCCTTTTCTGCTTCGGCCGATTTGCTGGTCCGCTGCAAGGAACTGGCTGACCGCTACGGCGCCATCCTACTGACTCACGCCTGCGAGACGGCAAGCGAGGTAGCCGAATCGCAGGCCAAGACCGGCCGGACGCCTCCCTTTTACCTTGATGATCTGGGAGTGTTGGACCGCAATACGGTTATCGCTCACGGCGTTCATCTCAGCGATGAGGATATTGATCTGCTGGCGGCACGGGGATCGGCGATAGCCCACTGCCCGCAGAGCAATCTAAAGCTGGCTTCGGGCGCCGCGCGACTGCCGGACCTGCTGGCGGCCGGGGTGCGGATGGGCCTGGGAACTGATGGAGCAGCCAGCAACAACGACCTGAATATGTGGGGCGAGATCAGCTCGGCCGCCCTGCTGCACAAGCTGGTCAACAGCGATCCCACCGCGGCCGATGCCCGCACCATCGTTTGGCTGGCCACGCGCGGTGGGGCGGATGCTCTGGGATTTGCGGATCTGGTCGGTTCCCTGGTGGTGGGACGGCGGGCTGACCTGATCATGATTGATATGGAGCAGCCCCATCTGGTTCCGCTCTATGACATCTACTCCCACCTGGTCTATGCGGTCAACAAGGCAGATGTGAGGACCGTTATTGTGGAAGGGCGGGTGGTCATGCGCGACCACCGTCTGCTTACGATCGACGAGCCGCGTCTCTTGGAAGAGGCACGCAGGATTGCGGCCGAGATCGGCCCGCGTTTTGGCGGGCGCCATCGTCAGCCACGTCCAAAGAAAAA
>WSZX01000117.1 GCA_013139935.1 Ardenticatenales bacterium | reverse complement strand
CCTATCGCGAACTCGCCGATCAGTTGGTTCCGTATGTGAAAAAGATGGGCTACACCCATATCGAGCTCCTCCCCATAACCGAGCACCCCTTTGACGCATCCTGGGGCTACCAGGCCATCGGCTACTTTTGCCCCACCAGCCGATTCGGCACCGCCGACGAACTGATGTTCCTGATCGATCGCTGTCATCAAGCCGGCATTGGCGTCATCCTGGACTGGGTTCCAGCCCACTTTCCCAAGGACGAAACCGGCCTGGGCTTTTTTGATGGCACCCACCTGTACGAACACGCCGACCCTCGCAAAGGGGAACACAGAGACTGGGGCACCCTCATCTTCAACTATGATCGTCCAGAGGTGAGGGAGTTCTTGCTCTCCAGCGCCGTGTTCTGGCTGGACAAGTATCACATCGACGGCCTTCGGGTGGATGCGGTTGCCTCTATGCTCTATCTGGACTATTCGCGAGCCGACGGGGAATGGATTCCCAACGAGTTCGGCGGCCGTGAAAACCTCGGCGCCATCAGCTTTCTCAAGCGTTTCAACGAGGTCGTCCACCAGGAATACCCGGACGTGCTCACCTATGCCGAAGAGTCCACCGCCTGGCCCATGGTCTCCCGCCCGACCTATCTGGGCGGGCTCGGCTTTGACCTCAAGTGGAACATGGGCTGGATGCACGATATCCTGCTCTACATGAGCAAGTACCCCATCCATCGCCGCTACCATCACGACAGCCTCACCTTTTCGCTCCTCTACGCCTTTACCGAGAATTTCATTCTGCCGCTCTCCCACGATGAGGTCGTCCACATGAAGAAATCGGTGCTCAGCAAGATGCCCGGAGATGACTGGCAAAAGTTCGCCAACGTGCGGTCGCTCTATGCCTACATGTTCGGTCACCCCGGAAAGAAACTCAACTTCATGGGAGGCGAGATCGGCCAGTGGGAAGAGTGGAATCATGACGGCAGCGTGGACTGGCCCCTGCTGGACGCCTCACAGGAGCGCCATCGCCAATTGCAGCTCTTTGTGCAGGATCTGAACCGCATCTATACGAGCGAGCCGGCTTTGTATCAGATCGATTTCAGTTGGAATGGATTTGAGTGGATAGATTTTCGCGACGTGGATCAGAGCATCATCTCCTTTATCCGCAAGGGAGAGAACCACGTGCCCCCCATCATCGTCATCGCCAATTTCACGCCGATTCCGCGCCAGAGTTACCGTATCGGCCTGCCCCAGCCAGGGACTTTCCAGGAACTGCTGAACAGTGATAGCGCCAGGTACGGCGGAGGCGATTCAGGAAACCAGGGAGCGATCACCGCCGAGGAGATACCCTGGCAGGGCCAGCCCTACTCGGCCGAACTCACCCTGCCGCCGCTTGCGGTTCTGTACCTGAGGCCCGATCTTGCCTCCGAAACCGTTCCCGAGTAGCCGCGGCCGACGGCCGCGGCCCGGCTCAATGGCCCAGTTCTGCACCCACCGGAATCCATTCTCCTAGCTATAGATATCCAGCAGATCCCGCAGCATGGTAGCGGCCGATGGGATCGGGTCGGGTTCGTCTATCGTGGCCGCAATAGTGCCATAGATGTCGGTGGTATAGACCACTCCCATCTGTTTGCGGCCGAGCCTCCCCAATGGATGCTCCGGCAGCAAGGGGACCGGGGCAACCGACAGCACATACGCTCCGTCGGAACACCGTTCGGCCGTCGCCAGTAACCGGTACCGAGCTTTTCGATCCCTGGCCGACCTCAGCTCACTCGGGCTCAGGCCGGTGATTCCCGTACGTGCCACGTCCTCGAGCCGGG
Source organism: Ardenticatenales bacterium (assembly GCA_013139935.1). Taxonomy (GTDB): domain Bacteria; phylum Chloroflexota; class Anaerolineae; order Promineifilales; family UBA4811; genus GLR113. The sequence goes on along the minus strand of WSZX01000117.1, from coordinate 1,342 downwards.
CAGGGAACTCTAGCACCGCATTAGCCAGGATAACCAGCTTGGCGGCCGCATCCCATCCATCCAGGTCCCAGGAAGCATCCGCCTCCAGCGCCCCCTCCCGGCGGGCGCTCTCCACCGCCTCTTCCCAAGAAACACCCTCGACCAGCAGATCCATGATCAAGCCAGTAACCAGGTTTGGCACCGCCTCGACCCGCTCGATCAGCGCGCCCCGCAGATCCCTCTGGCCAAGGTAGAGCGCCGGCAGTCCCCCGGCCACTGTGCCATCAAAACGCAGCTCGACCCCGTGCTCCGCCGCCAGGTCATGCAACTCCTGGTAGGCCAGTACCATCGGCCCCTTGTTCGGCGTGACCACGTGCATCCCTCGCCGTAGAGCGGTGCGAATGCAGGTCAGCCCGGGCTCCGCTCTCTGGTCCAAGTTGACCGGTGAAGCTTCCAACAACAGATCGGCGTCGGCGCTGGCGACCAACTCGGCCGCCGGCGCGTCCCGTCCCACCTCCGGATAGTGCGCCACCGTCTCCCCGGCCCGTTTCAGGCCCACCACCCGGGCCAGATCCAGACCGGCCGGATCGGCCGCTATGCCCCGGCTATCGGCCGCCCCCACCAGCCGCAGGTCCAGCCCGTACCGCCGCCGCAGGTGTGCGTCCTTGTCCAGCAGTATCTGGCAGAAACGGGAACCGAGATTCCCCAGTCCAACCAACAGAAAGCTAACCGTCTTCATATCCACCACCTCCGGGCGGAATATACCTCCACTTGCCCACCGGTCAAGCTGCGGTCGTCGCGCCCGCCGTAACCAAACCACGTGCCAGCCCGTATCGACAACTGTATGATGCCCCGGTTCAGGAGGCGCCCTACCAGAGGTGGTCAGTACTGTTCGCGGAGCGTGGGCTCATCCCGCCGATGCTCATGCACGCTGGCCAAGTTACCCGTGCCTGTCTGGAATCTATCGGAGTCGGTGCGCCGGCCACTAAGCAGCGGCCGTCTTGCTCGCTTGAGGGCACTCCCCAGGTACGGCACACCTGAGGTTCGGTTGCCGTTTCGGAGACTCGCGTGGGAACGCGGTTCTGAACGACCATGAGAGTGAGAAAGGGGAGAGCGAGGGTAACTGTGCGTCCACGCATACATACCGACCATCCCCCCAAACATTCCCTCTGAGTTGGTCACAGCCGTATGGTCCGATCTCGCGTCCGAACCTCAGATACGCCCGTTGACGCCGGCCGACCGGTCAAGTATAATCCCCCTGTCGTGGGCGGGTAGCTCAGTTGGTTAGAGCGCCTCCCTTACAAGGAGGAGGTCGCAGGTTCGAGTCCTGTCCTGCCCACCTGATCTTTCCGATGAGGTCATC
>WSZX01000256.1 GCA_013139935.1 Ardenticatenales bacterium | reverse complement strand
GGTAGTGCCGTCGCTGCACCCTTATGTCAAGATAGCCCCAGAGACGGTCAGCGGCCACACGCTGGAGTTCCGGGCGGCGGCCGCCTCGCCGGAGGGGCACGCTGGGATGATGGACGCGGCCAAGGCGCTGGCCATGACAGCGGTGGACCTGATCTGCCGGCCGGAGTTGGTGGAGCAGGCCTGGGCCGAGCACCGCGCCCGACCATAGCGGCCGATTTGCCGCAGACGCCGTACCGGGGAGCAGCGGAGGCACGCCCCCGGTCTGAGATGGCGCCGAAGGCTGTGCAGCCCGGCAGAGCGCTGCACTTGCGGCGACCACGGCGGGATTGACGCCGGGCGAGCGTGGCTCGTGCAGTTGTTTGAGTCTGGCGACCAGACCCTTCCCTCCAGACCATATTGAGGAGAGGCACAACCCCTTCTTCTCACGAGAGCGGCTTTGGCGTCTGTGATCGTGCGATCCAGGGCACAGCATCGCTGCCAATGCCACGCTCTAGCATAGAATGGTAGCATCAGGTCCCTTTGAAATAACAAGAGAGGTTTGGATACCTGCATATCGTCTCTAGACATCTGCCATGCAAGCGACTACTAAAGATAGCGATAATACCGAACTAGAGGTAAGGCAGTATACCCAGCTTTCTCATACGCCCTTCTGGCGGGTGCGTGAGATTGATCTCCACCTGTACCTACTACTGCCATTTTCATCCCACTTTCTCTCATCTTGTCGAGCGCAAAGATGTTCAACTCCGTGCCTATTCCGAGATCTTGGTATTCAGGATGGACCGCGAGCAATTGAACTTCTCCAGTATCGTCTTTGCCATGCAATTCATACGCCAGAAATCCAACAGCTATTCCATCCAATTCTGCAACCACGACAGTGGTTTTCTCTTCTTCTTTGCAGACCGTTTCGACTTCCTCTCTTTGACTCGTCCTCCAATCCGGATAGATCATTGGATAGATTTCGGGTCCCAATATCTGCTTGAACGAACTGAAAACTGGAGCCCATGCCAATAAGGACAATCGAACCAAGTCATCAACGTCATTGGGACTAACAGGTCGAATACGTAGATTCATCACTGTCCTCTCTGGCTTCCAGGTACCATTGAACTCGCTGGTCAACACTCTCTGGAGAGGGTGTAGAAGAACAAGCGAGGCGCCGTCCGCTCCGCAGTTCCGCTGCTGCACAAGGAAAGCGGGATTGGGCCTCTTTGCGACCCCTGCCTCTCTCTCCCGTCGCGGCAACCCCTTCTTCGACACCCTCCATATGAAGGCTTTGCTGCGGGAAGGCTGGTGGCAATCCGCTCGACGCGTACAGTCGAGTATACAGAAAGTGCGCCCAATGACCAACGAGGCGAGTCAGCGAGACGCGCCGGTGCTTGACAGCAGGGTGGCAGGTGGGTATGATGTCGATGCTGGTGACACGCCGGGCAGGTGCGACCAGGGGGCGCATGCCCGACTGGCACAGCCAACTGGCGAGCGCTTGGGGGGGGAGATGGAAGATGAAGGCTCGGTGGTTCATTCTGGTGATCCTGGTGGTGGGCGCGGTCTCGCCGGCGCTGCTCTCTCCGACCGGACCCGGCAGCGCCGCCCGGTCTCCGGAGCGGATCGCTGCCAGGGCAGAACACCCGGGGCTGTGGCGGCCGGCGAGCGAATCCGATAGGCTCACCCATACGACGCCGCACGCGATTCCGGCGGCGGCGGTAGTGCTGCGCAACAACGCCACAACCCGCGTATCGGTGTCCAGCGAGGGCACGGAGGGGGACTCTTTCTCCGGCTATCCTTCGATCTCGCGTGACGGGCGATACGTGGCATTTCATTCTGACGCCGGCAACCTGGTGGAGGGCGATTCCAACGGCGTCATCGATACCTTTGTCCACGACCGGGTGGGGCGGCGAACAAGTCGGGTTTCGGTGTCCAGCGCGGGCGGGGAGGGGAGGCTGGACTCGTGGAATGCTTCCATATCGGCCGACGGGCGCGTGGTGGCGTTCGAGTCGTATGCCGACGACCTGGTGGACGGGGACAGCAACGAGAGTATCGACGTGTTTGTCCATGACCGGCCGACGGGAAAAACGGAGCGGGTCTCGATCTCCAGCGATGGCAGACAGGGCAGCAAGGGATCGCGCGCGCCGTCCATTTCGGGGAATGGGCAGTGGGTGGCTTTCGAGTCGGCAGCGAGGGACCTGGTAGAGGCGGATACCAATGGCCGCACGGACATCTTTGTCCGCGATCGGGGGGCGGGCAGGACCGAGCGGGTCTCGCTGTCCAGCGGGGGGGCACAAGCGAACAGTGATTCCGGGAACCCGTCCATCTCGGCCGACGGCCGGTACGTGTCGTTTGAGTCGAGCGCCAGCAACCTGGTGGAGGTGGACGATAACGGCGAGCGGGATATCCTGGTGCACGACCGGCAGGAGGACTCGACCGAACTGATCTCGGTATCGAGCGATGGCGTGCAGGGGAACGCGCAGTCCCAGTACCCTGCCATCTCCGGCGACGGGCGTTACGTGGCGTTCCAGTCGGAGGCGAGCAACCTGGTGCAGGGCGACGAAAACGGCAAGCGAGACATCTTGGTTCGTGACCGGCACACGGGGGTGACCGAACTGGTCTCGCTTTCGAGCCTGGGATTGCAGGCGAACTCGCATTCGCAATACCCTTCCATCTCGGCCGACGGGCGCTATGTGGTGTTTAGCTCTGGCGCCAGCAACCTGGTGGAGGATGACACAAACGGTACGGTCGATATCTTTGTACACGACCGGGAGACGGGCCAGACCATCCGGGTGTCGGTGTCGAGCGAGGGAACGGAGGGAGATCTGTCCTCGCCATCCGGTTCCATCTCGGCCGCCGGAGAGTACGTGGCTTTTTTCTCGTGGGCCAGCAACCTGGTAGTCGCGGATACGAACGAGGAGGCGGATGTCTTTGCCCATGACGTCGCGGGCCATCCGCCCACCGGGTCGCTCCACGTGCCGTTGGTGCTGAGGAACTATCCACCCACCTACTCGGTTGCGGGCCGGGTGACAGATGCCTCGGGCCATCCGGTCGCCGGGGTGACCATCGCCAGCGATTCGGGGCAGAGCGCGACCACGGGCGGCGACGGGACCTATGTCATCGACGGGCTGCCGGCCGGGTCGCACCGCGTGACCCCATCCCGGAGCGGCTATACGTTCGAGCCCGCTTCCCGCACGTTGAGCGTGCCGCCTGACGCGGCCGGACAGGATTTCGTGGCCATATTGGCGCCCACGCCGACTGCTTCGCAGACGCCAACGCGAACCCCCAGCCCGACGGCTTCGCAAACGCAGACGCCGACGCCTCTGCCGTGCACCGAAGGGGTTGGGAATGGCGGGTTCGAGTACGATGGCGGCTGGGTGATCCCGGCGAACGAGTACCCGGCCGGATACAGCACGGCGGAGGCGCGCAGCGGCTACCGGTCGATGCGGGTGGGCATCGTAGAACCGGCCGATAACCAATACAGTTTCTCCTCCACCTGGCAATGGGCCACTATTCCATCCGACAGCGCCAGCGCGGCGCTCCGGTTCTGGCTTTACCCGATCAGCGGCGAGACGGCCCGCCTGGCGCAAGCGGCCGGCCGGCCACCCCGCACGCTGCAAGAGATCGCGACGGCGGGGGACTCGCAGTACGTGCTCATACTGGACGCCACGGATCAGATCCTGGAGACGCTGGTGCACCAGCGGGACAATAGCCGAGCCTGGAGGTCGTACCAATTCGATCTGCGGGGGTACGCCGGCCGAACGGTGAAGATCTACTTTGGCGGCTACAATGACGGCTGGAGCGGGGCGACCGGGATGTACGTGGACCACGTCTCGCTGGAGTTGTGCGGATCGCCTTAGAATAAATCGCGGTTCCAGGCCGGCCTGAGCCCAGTCACA
>WSZX01000293.1 GCA_013139935.1 Ardenticatenales bacterium | reverse complement strand
CCGGCCGCGAATTCGGTCGCCAGCCGCCGCCGATAATCCCCCTGGCTCGGGACGTGACGCAGCGCGATGGCTATACCGGGATGCTCCAACTCGAACGCCTCCACCAGGCGCTCATAGGCGGCCAACTCGGCCGGATCGCCAAAGATCATGAACGAAACCTCGGCGCGGCCCGCGTCCCCGTTCCAGCCGCAGCCCACCAGCGAGAGTGCCAGCAACAGAAAAGGGATCGCCCTCAGAGGGCCGACCATAGGGCGAGAAACGAGCGGTGGGGATCCGGCCAACACCTATTCCTTCTCCAACACGTTCGCCAACGCCATATCGTGCCGAAAGTGCCGCTGCACCAGGCCGAACAACAGCACGACCGGCAGGGCCATCACGGCCGCGGCCGCCATCAGCAGCGGCCAGTTGGTGGCATCCATCTGCTTGAGGATCTGCAGCCCGACCGGAAGCGTATAGAGCGAGGGGCGATAGATGTACAGAACCGGGCTGACAAAATCGCTCCAGTACATGACAAACGCCAGCACGCCCACCGCGACGACCGTCGGCCGGGCGAGCGGCAGGGCCAACCGCCACCAGACGTCCCAGGCGCTGGCCCCCTCTATCCGCGCCGCTTCATAGACCTCGGCCGGAATGCGCCGAAAAGCCCAGTGAAATAGCAGCACAAAGAGGGGGCTGCCTGCGGCCAGGGCGGGGACAATGAGCGCCCACAGCGAGTCGAGCAGACCCAACAGGCTCAATATCTGAAAGCGGAGAATCCACACCGAACTGCCGGGGATCATCAGCATCGCCACGCTGGCCACATAGAGGCGGCGACGGGGGAGATCGGGCAGTTGAGCCAGCCCAAAACCGCCCCAGGAGGCGATCAGGAGGGTCATGGGCACGGCGATCGACACCACGATGAGCGAATTCCAGATGTATTGCGCCATCGGCAGCGTGCGAAAGATCTGGGCATAATTGTCCCAATGGGCGGATTGGGGCCACCATTCCACGGTGCGGGGTGGGGGCAAGCCGGGCTGGCGCAGCGAGGCGATGAGAACCCAATAGAGGGGCAGGCAAAAGGCGGCCGCGATGACCAGCGCCAGCAGGTGGCGCAGCCGCCGCCCGTGCCCGTTTCGTCTAAAAGCCATCGTGCCCCCGCCGGAACCCCACCAGGTTGAGGATCGCAAGGGCCAGCAGCCCGGTCAGGAGATAGGTCACCACCAGCACCGCCGCCGCCAGACCCAGATCGTAGAAATCGAACGCCAGTTCATAGATGAGCAGCGGTATAAAGGTGGTGGCATAATACGGGCCGCCGTAGGTCATGATGAACGATGGGGCAAAGGTGTTCTGCAAACTCATGATGAGGTCGCGCAGGGTCAGCAGGAGCATCCAGGGGGTCAGCAGCGGGAGGGTGATCTTCCAAAAGATCTGCCATCCGCTGGCGCCATCCACCCGCGCCGAGTCATGGATAGCGCGTGGGATGCTCTGCAGGCCCGCCAGCAGCACCACAAACCCCTCGCCGATCTGGAACAGGGACATGATGACGATTGCCAGCTGGGCGGTTCCCGGCTCTGCCAGCCAGGCCGGCGCGGGCAGACCCAGCAGCGCCAGCACCAGGTTCAGCGGCCCATAGACCGGATTGAAGACCCACAGCCAGATGAGCGCATAGGCGGCCTCGGGGATGATGGTTGGCAGGTAGACGGCCGCGCGGTAGAGGCCAAACAGCCGCCGCCGGGGCTGGAGCAACAGCGCCAGCGCGAGCGCTCCCACCAGGCGCAGCGGCACCGCCATGGCCAGGAAAACAAAGGAGTTGCGCAGCGACACGCGCACATACGGGGATTGAAACAGCCGCTGAAAGTTGGCCAGGCCGGACCAGACCGGCGGCCGGACCCCACCGTACTCGGTAAAGGCGATGGCCACCGTCCCCAGCGCCGGCAGGACAACCAGTACCAGGCTGCCCAGCAGATAGGGAACCATCAAGAGCCGGATCTGCTTCTGGTAAGGCAGACGCGGCCGGTGGTTGGCGAACCAGGATTTCATGGCTTTTCTGACCGGGGCATAGGATACCATAGGCGGGGAAAAAGTCATGCCAGGGGTGGGGAGAGGCGAGGGGCCGGGGAAGTTTTCAGTGACCCGTCCCCCTTCAGTGGCTCAGTGATTCGGGCAAGGGGCTAGGCGCGATTGGCGGGTGGCGTGCAGCGCAGTCAGTGACCTGATTCCCGCCCAATGGCTCGCCGTTACGCTTCTTCGATCAGGCGGCGCTGCGCAATCACGGGAACCACCTCTGCAGAGCTCGAGTCAGACGCATGAACGCGGGATCATTGTGCCCCTGCAGGCTTACCCTCTCCGCCAACTCCAGGTAGATGGCGGAGGAGCGCGGTCTACCAACGTGGCGAAGGGCAGCCTCCATGGCCTCTTTGGGACGGTCCGGTTTCTCCGCTCCGGCCGACCAGTAACCATTCTCGACCAGCCAATCGCGCAACGGGGGCTGGCGGCCGGTCCAACCCAGACAGGAATCCACATGAGGGGAAGGGGTCCATACCCATACGTCCAACTCGGGTGCAAGCACCACCACCTCCGCGCGGTCTGACCAACCGCTGCGCTGCAATCGTCCCTTCAACCCATCTGCCACGCGGTCGGCCTGCTCCCCTTCCCTCCCGCACCCCTCGTGGTCAAACATCACCAGCGCATGATGATACGCGCGGGAGAGAGGGCGTAGAAAACCCGGCGCTTCATTCAGGCAACCCGGGTCGTGGCGAGGGTGGACGAATAGATCGTGGGTCACAGCACGGATAGCCAGTGCCTGACGGCGTCGCAGCAGCCCTCTGACCGCGTGTTCCATGTTCTTGTCCGATACCAACACGACCAGGTCATTCATCCCAACACCCCACTGGCAAAGAGCGTGCCCAGGTCGGTTCCGCCACGCCACTCGCGCAGGCGCGGATGCTCTGAACCACGCACAATGTCGGTGGCTCCCTCGGCCGTGCGGTCAAAGCAAAGGACCTCTTGCGGCGCGGCGAGACTGAGGATGATCGGTGAGTGAGTTGCCAGGAGCACCTGGGCGCCGTAGACCGAGGAGAGCGACTGGAACACCGTCTCCACCGCCCGGGGGTGGATGCCGTTTTCCGGCTCTTCGATCAAGTAGATGCCCTCCAGGTCTGGGATGTAGGCCAGGGCAGTCAAGGCCAACAGTCGCAGGGTGCCGTCAGAAACCAACCACGAGGGAGCTTGCAGCCCGGTGTCGTAATCCAGCACCAGGTAGCGGTGACGGTCCTCCGGCCGTTCCACCGTGCGGATATCGCTCAGGTCAGGCAAGGCAGTACGCACATGAGCCACCCATTCCTGCAGGCGCCCGGGAGCGCGCTTTGCCAGGTCCCTGACTACCCAGGGCAGATTGGAACCATCAGGCTGGAAACGACGCGGGCTGCCGGGTGGGCTGGGGCGTCGCAAGGCAGCGCTGTTCAGCGCCAGGCGTTGCACCCCTTCCAGCAGAAACCGCCGAAACCAGATGGAAACAGGGAACTTGTCCTCATCCTCGGGCAGATTCGCCAGGGCCGATCGTCGCGGTCCCAGGCGAAAGAGGTTATTCCAGTTGGAGGTCTCGGAGCGGAAATAATCATTGCCTGACTCGGGGACCTTGTGGAGCACCCGCCGCCAACCCGCCGGCTTCTTTTTTTCGGGCGGCCGGACGATGGACTCCGGCGGTGGCGGCATGGGGAAAAGGGTGCGCTGCAACGCCCGCTGGGTATCGTCAACCGCCGGCTCTGGCCGCAGCCAGAGAGTCTCGGCTAACAAGCCAATTTCCCCCGTATCCGGGTGCAGGCCCACTTTCACTTCGTAACGTACCCGGGAATGCGCGCCGTTCTTGCCCCGCTGGATCGGCTCGGGGATGGTCGCCTCCAGGGCCATCTCGAACGCATTGCTCTGGCGCATCCAACAGAGGTCACGAACGTCGGGCGCTCGGGAAGCAACCGCAGCCGCTACTCCCTCTTTCTCCTGCACCAGGTCGGCCAGAAACGCCACCACATCCAGGAAGGTGGACTTGCCGCTCGCATTTGGACCGATTAATACCTGAAAGGAGTCAAGCGGCTGTCGCACGTAGCGCAAGCAACTGTAGGATCGTGTTTCGATCTGAGCAAGCATACCGAATCCTCCCTTGTGCGATCAATCGACCAGAATCACCAACATCCATACCAGCGCGTTGGCTGGGAATCACCCATTGCTGTCTCCCTGCCTGGCGTGGTCGCTGCTGCCGGGCATCTGCGACACTGTATTATCCCACTTGCGTGACTCACGTACAAGTTTGCATTCCCTGCTCTCCCCCTGGAGCCTTGACACAAATGGCAGGGGCATTATGCTTAGGCTTCAAGTACGGTTAAATGCGAGGTGAGGATGGCACGCAAGATTTTTCGCACCGGGAACAGCATGGTTGTCTCGCTGCCGGCCGATGTGCTAGAGGCGGCCGGGTTGGGGTTGGGCGATGAAGTGACTGTTGTCGCCGATCCAGAGTCCGGCCGCATCATCGTCACTCCCACCGCGTTGCCTGGAGTGCGTGCCGGCTTTATGGAGCGAATCGATCGCTTCATTGAGGATTA
>WSZX01000248.1 GCA_013139935.1 Ardenticatenales bacterium | reverse complement strand
TCCCAACTATGCCCCCCAGAGCTTCCTCAACGACGCTGGCGAGTTGGATGGCTTTGACATAGACGTAGCCAAAGAGGTCGCCAAGCGACTGGGTGTGGAGGTAGAGTTCACCACTCCCGAGTGGGATATGATCACCGCCGGCAACTGGAGCGCCCGGTGGGACATCAGCATCGGTTCCATGACCCCCACCGAGGAACGCGCGGAAGTCCTCTGGTTCACCGATGGCTACTACTTTACTCCTGCTTCCTTTGCCGTCCACAAGGACAACACCTCGATTCGCACTCCGGACGACCTCACGGGAAAGACGCTGGGTCTTGGCATGGCTACCACCTATGAAAGTTATCTCGACGGTGCGTTGTCCATGGTCGGCGGCGAGGTCATGTACGACCCGCCCTCTGGTGTCAGCGTCCAGCCTTACTCCACCGACTCTGAAGCCATTCAGGACCTCGCCCTGGGCGATGGTGATCGCCTGGACGCGGTGATGTCGGCCTATCAGACGATCCAGGAGGCGATCGACAGCGGCGTGGCGATCAAGTTCGTCGGCACTCCTGCCTTTTACGAGGCTCTCTCCTTTGCCCTCGACAGGGACCGCGGCCCGGTGAACAAGATGCTGACGGAGCTGAACCAGATCCTGGCCGGAATGCATTCTGACGGTACCTTGGCCGATCTCTCGGTCGAGTGGTATGGCTATGACGTCACCACGCTGGTCAAGCCAGGTGAGGCGCCTGTGGCCGGTGGTACGTTTATCTTTGGTCGCGGCGGCGACTCGGTGCAGCTCGATCCGGCAATCGTGACCGACGGCGAGAGCTTCCGTGTTACCGGGCAGTGCCTGGAGCCCCTCTACCAGTATGCGGCTGGCTCCACCTCGCCCGTTCCCGCGCTGGCCACTGGGTGCACGGCGAATGCTGAAAGCACTGAATGGACCTGCGAGTTGCGCCAGGGGGTCAAGTTCCATGACGGGACTGGCTTTGACGCCGATGCCGTCATCTTTAACTTTGAGCGCTGGAGGTTCACTGACAACCCCTACCACTTTGAGGCCCAGGTCTTTGAGTACTATGAGGGCATGTGGGGCGGCTTTGACGACTCCAGCATCATCACCAGCGTCGAGAAGGTCGATGACTATACCGTCAAGTTCGTCCTGAATGCCTCGCTGGCGCCCTTCCTGGCCAACCTGGCGATGGACATGTTCGCCATCTCCAGCCCCGCAGCCATCGAGCTGTACGGCGAGGACTATGGCCTGCCCTCGGCCGGATGTGTAGGTACCGGGCCGTTCAAGTACGTCGAGTGGGTCGAAGCAGACCACATCTCGGTGGTGGCCAACGACGACTATTGGGGTGGGCGGCCGACGATCGATGAGATCATCTGGCGCGTGATCCCGGATGACTCGGCCCGCTTCCTGGCGCTCAGGGCTGGTGATATCCATGGCTTGGAGCAGGCCACGGCCGAGGATGTCGCCTCTGCCGACGCCGATCCCGATCTGTACGTCAACCCCAAACCGGCCCTGAACACCGGCTACCTGGCGTTCCACTACCAGATCGAGGAGTTCAACGACATCAACTTCCGCCGGGCGGTTGTGCATGCCATCAACCGGCAGGGGCTTGTTGATGCCTTCTACGGGCCGTACGGTGAGGTGGCAAACAACTTTTTGCCGCCGTTGATCTGGGGCCACAACGACGATATTCCGGGCTGGGAGTACGATCTGGACTTGGCCAAGCAGTACCTGGCCGATGCCGGCTTCCCCGATGGAATCGATGAAGTGACCATTGCAGAGGATGTGGTGGATACGGAAGGGAATGTGGTACATGCGGCTGGGGACAAGATCCCCCTCAAGCTGTTCTACATGCCGGTTACTCGCTTTTACTACCCCAGCCCGAAGGAGATCGGTGAAGCGATGGCGGCCGATCTGGCGAAAGCCGGCATCAGCGCTCAGCTCGAGTTGGCGGGCGACTGGCCGACCTATCTGGGTCTGCGACGCAATGGCCTGCTCGTCGGTCTCTATATGCTCGGATGGGGCGGTGACAACGGCGACCCTGACAACTTCCTTGGCTACTTCTTTGCCTTTGGCTCCGATGACAGGGCTGAGGGCGCTCCTGAGGATTGGGAGCAAAGTCCAATCGCGAAAGAGGGCTACTATAGCGATACGGACGTTGCCTACAAGCTCTACCTGGCGTCTATCAATCCGGACCAGGCCGAGCGAGAGGCGCTCTACATGGAGGTGGAGCAGATGTTGTTCGACGACGTTTCCCGCCTCTGGGTGGTGCACAACAACACGCCGCTCCTCTTCTCCAGCCAGGTCAGTGGCTTCGTGCCGCAACCGGTTGGCGCTGACTACTATGAGTGGGTGATCCTCGAGTAGCAGTTGTCGTTGAGCCTTGCGAAAGGTCCTCGGATCTTTTGCGGGGCCCGTGAAAACATAGGTCTGTGGGAGGCGTCGGACCGCCCGGCGCCTCCCATTTCCCTCCCCGCACCCGCAGGTAGGGGCGGCGCCTGCTCAGTGGAGGCTGTCTCTTGACCGGCTACATCATTCGACGATTGCTATCGGTGCCTCCAACTCTGCTGGGAGTGACGCTCGTCATCTTCTTGCTGATGCGTCTCATTCCGGGCGACCCGGCCATCGCGATGCTGGGGGAGCATGCATCCACGGAGAATGTAGAGCGTATTCGGGAGCAGTTGGGTCTGAATCGCCCGCTCTTCCTCGATAGGGAGGCCCTCGAACGGGGGGATTACGGAGGCTTTTTTGACAGTCAATTTGTTCGGTTGCTGGGCCGGTTGTTACGGCTAGATCTGGGCGCTTCCATCCACCGCCGCATCCCCATTGCCAACGAACTCAAGCTGCGCTTCCCTGCGACGGTGGAACTCGCTCTGGTTTCGATGGTGTTGGCGATAATGGTCGGTGTGCCGGCCGGCATAGCTTCGGCCGCCCGGCGCAACTCGCTGTTGGACGGAGTCAGCATGGTCGGATCCCTCATCGGCGTCTCGATGCCCATCTTTTGGCTGGGCTTGATGGAGATCATGCTGTTTGCCGTGTTGCTCGATTGGCTGCCGGTGGGCGGCCGGCTGACTCATGACATTGAGCTGGAAACCGTCACCGGCCTGATGTTGGTGGACAGTATCATCACCAGCAACTGGCCCGCGCTGCGTGATGTCCTGGAGCACCTGGCTATGCCGGCGCTCGCCTTGGCAACCATTCCCATGGCCATCATCGCTCGCATGACGCGCTCCAGCATGTTGGATGTGCTGAGAGAGGACTATATCCGCACCGCCACCGCCAAGGGGCTGCGTGAACGAACGGTGCTGGCGCGGCACGCGCTTCGGAATGCGCTTTTGCCTGTTGTGACGATCATCGGCCTGCAGACCGGTTCATTGCTGGCCGGCGCCATCTTGACCGAGACTATCTTCTCCTGGCCTGGGATCGGCAAATGGGTGTATGATGCGATACTGGGGCGCGACTATCCGGTCGTGCAAGGTGGCACCCTGCTCATAGCCGTTGTCTTTGTCCTCGCCAATCTGCTGGTGGATCTTTCCTATGCTTTTCTGGACCCGCGCATCCAATATGAATGATGGGATGATTGTCGCCATGCCGCTCGCATACCCACACGGGAGGTGTATCGATTGAATCAGACACCACCTCAAACCGCAAGAGAGATCGCCGTCGCCAGCTTGGCTGACCGCAAGCACCGGTCACTCTGGGGGGATGCCTGGAGGAGACTGATCTCCAGCAACACCGCGCGGATCGGGATGGCGATTGTGCTCTTCTTCACCCTGTCGACCGTGATTTCGCACTTTGCCTGGGACTATGACCCCCGGATTGACCTCGACTACTCTCTGAAGCTCAAACCACCCAACCTGGCGCCCACCGACGGGGTCGAATCGATGCACCCGTTTGGCACTGACAAGCTGGGACGGGACATTTTTCGCCGGGTAGTGCACGGAGGCTGGAACTCGCTGCGGGTGGGGCTGGTGGCAGTTGGGGTTGCTTTGACGGTCGGGGGATTGCTGGGTTTGCTGGCCGGATTCTATGAGAGCATGCCCATGGGTGTGATCGAACAAGCTTTCGTATCCGGCGCCATCGGGTTGGTGCTTGGGGGGCTTGCTGCCTGGATTGCGGGGCAGCTCCTGCTGGCGATTCTGCTCTGCCTGCTGGGGGGTGTGGCGCCGTTCGTGGAAGAAATGTTGGCCCGGAGGGACCTCCCACCTGCACTTGCGCGCCTCGGAGGCGTCCGCCAGGGAGCCTCTGTCAAGCCGATGGCGGGAGAGGGTCCGCGTGCGCTCGCTCGGACCTTGCGGTGGGCCGGAGCCGGCCTCGTGCTGGGTGTCGCGCCAGCTCTGCCTGTGAACGTGCACGTTGCTGTGCTTTGCGGTTTCCTGGGCGCGTTCACTGGCATACTGATCGCTGTATCATTGGGAGGTTCGCTTCTTTCCGACATTATCATGCGGCTGATGGATGTACTCCTTGCCTTCCCCGGCATCCTGTTGGCGATCGCGATTGTGGCGATGCTGGGCCCGGGCCTGGACAAGGGGATGATCGCCATCGGTGTGGTGAATATTCCCATCTACGCCCGGCTGATGCGCTCTACGGTGCTCGCTGTTGTTCAACAGGAATACGTGGTGGCGGCCCAGATGGTGGGCGTTGGGCAGGGGCGCATGATCTTTCGTCACATTTTTCCCAATACACTGTCACCGATCATCGTGCAGGCGACCATGGGACTGGCTGGAGCCATTCTCTCGGCCGCCGCGCTTGGCTTCCTGGGCTTGGGCGCCATCCCTCCCGAGCCGGAGTGGGGTTCCATGCTGGGTGACAGCTATCGATACTTGACGAGTGGCGCCTGGTGGGCAGTGGTCTTTCCCGGCCTGGCCATTATGCTCAGTGTGTTGGGCTTTAACCTGTTGGGTGATGGGTTGCGCGATGCGCTGGATCCGAAATTGGTGACTGACTAGTGGTACAGCCTGC
>WSZX01000512.1 GCA_013139935.1 Ardenticatenales bacterium | reverse complement strand
CTGTATGGGTAAGTTGACCAATGCACAGCGGATGAGAAAGGACGCCCTTCAGGTCAAGAACTCATTCTCTCAGACCCTGGGTATCTGGTTAGCGGGTTTACCTCTTGCCCACAACTCACCACTCGATCATACCGGCAACTTGATCCTGGTTCCTTTCATCTGTACCGCCGGCACCCTTGAAACGTGAGCGCAGTCGTTCCAACGCCGATGAGTGCTGCACTGTACCCATATGCTCAACGATTGCCGATGCGCACTCTTCCGGGCTGAGAATAGAGGCATCAACATTGACATCGTAGGTCGCCTGCGCATGCACCTGATCAAACTGGTATCGGGCCCTACCTTTCCTTCGATTCACCCTTTCCTTGTCACGTCTTTCCAGTTCTTCGAGCGGGCAATGAACCCCGACGAATACGACCTCAAGGCCCTCAAAGAGTGACCGCAGGCTCTCCACCCATGGCGGATTCTCTTCGAGCACATCATCTACAATAATGAGGTTGCCGGCACGGGCAATGGCTGCCGCGGCCGCGTGAAAACCGGAGATAATCTGTGGCCATCTCTGTTGCGCAGCTTGCTTGTTATCCCACCGCCCTTCTTGAAACTCCCCCGGATAATGATCTATGCAAAGATGGACTGCAATTGAACTCTTGCCGGAGTTGGAGGTTCCATCTGGGAAGACAATGCGGCCGTTTGACATGCTCTGTCTCCCGACTCGCCGATCTCGGGCATCAGGTCACCAATTTGTGCCTGAATGCCACCGTGATTGCCTCTGTCCGATTGGCAACACCCAGCTTGGAGAGGATGCTGCTGACGTGGGCGGCGGCCGTGGAGCGACTGACGGTCAGGCGCTCGGCAATCTCCGGGTTATTCAGCCCCTCGACCAAGAGGGCGAGCACCTCGCGCTCTCGCGGTGTCAGGTCGTGGCCCGGTGCAGGCCCTTGGCTCGCGGAGCGCGTGGCCTCGATCAGCACCTGGGTTGCCTCGGGCGCCAGGGTCGGCCGGCCGGCATGGGCCGCCCGAATCGCTTCCGCCAGTTCACCGGCCGAGACGTTCTTCAGCAAGTAGCTGATGGCCCCGGCCTGAAGCACGCCCTGCACCCGGTTTTTTTCCTGAAAGCTGGTGAGCGCAATCACCTGTACCCCCGGCCACTTCTCCTTGATCACCCGGGTGGCGGCCGCGCCGTCCATCCTAGGCATCACCAGGTCCATCAGGATCACGTCAGGCTGGCTTTGCTCACATACGCGCACGGCTTCCTCACCATCCCTCGCTTCACCGACCAGTTCCAGGTCAGTCTGGACCTTCAGAAAGACCGCCAACCCCTTGCGAACCATGTCATGATCGTCAACGAGCATGACGCGAATGGGTGATGTCTCACTCATCAGGGTATCCTCCGTCCTTTCTCCACATCGTAACAATCCGAGTGCCACTCCCCAACTCGCTCTCAATCTCCAGCGTAGCTCCAATAGCTCTGGCTCGCTCGTGCATGATGCCCAAGCCCAGGTGACCCGAGGCAATGCGGGTGGCGTCGAAACCACGGCCGTCGTCGCTGATACACAATTCAACGCCCCCATTATCGGGTTGGCATTGTAGGCTAACCGTCACCTGACTGGCTTGAGAATGCTTGACCATATTGTTCAAGGCCTCCTGGGTAATGCGATAGAGAGCCACGTGAACATCGGGCGGGCATTGAGGTTCGCCTTCCACCACGACCTTGACCGGAATACCCTTTCGGCCGGTGGTCGCCTCGCCGAGTTGGCGCAACAGATCGCCCAGGCTTGCCTCCATCAAAGCATCCGGCCGCAGCTCGAGCAACAAGGTGCGCATCTCAGCCAGGGCCCCCCGGCTCAACTGGCGCAATTCGCCCAACAGTTGTCGACCCTCGTCCTGGTCGGCGTCCCAGAGATCGGGCAACACCTCGGCAATGAGGCTGGCCGAAAAGAGGGTCTGGGTAACGGCATCGTGCAGATCACGGGCCAGACGCTGGCGTTCTTCCACGGCCGCCAGTTCTTGCGCCTGTTCGTAGAGTTGGGCGTTCTCAATGGCCAATGCGGCCCGCTGAGCCAGGGCGGCAAAGAGCCTCAACTCATCCTTGTCGAAGGAGCGGGGCTCCAGGTAATCGGCATTGAAAACACCAAAGATCTGACCGCCGATCTCGATGGGGACATGCATCAAAGAACGGATTCCCTCTGGTTCGGTGACCCGACTCGCAATATGCCCGGCCGCGTGAGTGTCTTCAATGATAACTGGCTCGCCGGTGACTCCGACCTGCCCTACGGCGCCCTCCCCTGGCGCGAACGTCATAAGGGCTATAGTCGCGGGGCTGAAATTCCGGGCTGCCCGCACGACAAGCTTTTCCCTGTCTTGATCCCAGACCATCAACGAGCTCTTTTCGGCACCGAGAATGTCCACGGCCGCGTCGACCAGAGCTTGGAACACCTCGTTCAGATCCAGGTGGCGGTACAATTCCTCGTCGGCCCGATAGAGAGCCTCCAGTTCCTGCGTTCGCCGTCCAATCTCCCGGGTTCTCTCCTGCACCAACTGCCCGAGTGCCCGGCTTGACGCCTCGATGCTCCGGACTCGCAGGCGATAGTAAGTGATCACGCCACCGACCACGACAATGATGGCCATTCCGCGAAACCACCACGTAGCCCAGAATGGCGGCGAGATCGTGATTCGCAACGACACGCCCTCTTCATTCCAGACCCCATCGTTGTTCGAGCCTTTGACCCGGAACAAATAGTCGCCCCATTCCAGATTCGGATAATCAGCATGGCGGCGCGAGCCGGCATCCACCCAATCCTTGTCGAGCCCCTCTAGCATATAGGCGAACTCGTTCTTCTCCGATAGGGTATAGTCGAGCGCAGCAAACTCGAACGAGATGAAATTGTCTGTGTGGGGCAACTCGATGTGTTCGTCAAGGGGCAGATCGACTCGCACCACCTCGTTAAAGATGCTGAACGCAGTGATGGCAAGCGGCGGAGGATGCGGGTTTGCCATCATCCTGACCTGCAATGGGTAAAAGGCATTCAACCCCTGGACCCCGCCAAAGAACATCTCCTCTTTCGCGCCCTGGAATAGGGCGCCGGCATTGAACTGGTTGCCCTGCAAACCATCTTGCACAGTATAATTGTGAAAGGTTTCCGTACGTGGATCAAAACTCGACAGACCTCCGCCGGTACTGATCCACAAGAACCCTTCCCAATCGCTCAGAATACCATAGACCGTATTGCTCGCGAGTCCGTCCCGCTCGGTATAATCCGTGAACATTCCGCTGTGGGGATCATGGCGGATCAGCCCGTTGCCGTGGGTCCCGAACCAGATCATCCCCATCCGATCTTGGTGAATAGAGAACACCACATTGCTGCTCAGACCTGGTGGAACATCCAGGTCATCAACAGAACGTGACAAGCGATCAGCAGTGCGGTCCAGGATGCTGATTCCCCCAAAAGTGCCCACCCACAGCCGGCCGAATGTGTCCTCATGGATCGCCATCACGCGCTCGGTGCTCTTGCTTCCGGCTTCATCCGGGTCGTGATGGTAGTGAACAAAGGTGCCGGTGGTCCGGTCCAGCCGGTTCAGACCACCTCCCCAGGTGCCAATCCAGAGGTTGTCTGACCGATCCTCGTAGAGGACCTGCACCCGGTTATCACTGAGGCTGGTAGGGTCACCGGGGTTGTGCCGGTAGTCAACAAAGGTGCCTGTCTCGGGGTCCAGGCGGTCAAGCCCGCCGCCATACGTTCCCACCCACAGTACGCCAGCACGATCCTCCAAGATCGCGCGCACCTCGTTGCCACCCAGGCTGGTGGGATCGGTAGGGTCATGCTGGAAAACGGTAAACGTATCGAATCTGCGATCCAGCTTGTTGAGTCCACCGTTCTTGGTTCCTATCCACAGCATGCCGTGCCGGTCGGCAAAGACCGATTCGATGTTGTTGTTGCTCAGGCTGTTGGGATCATTGGGACGATGCCGGTACAGACCGAACTGGTTGGTGGCCGGGCTTGTTTTTCCCAGCCCGCCCCCTTCCGTGCCAATCCACAGCACGCCGGACCGATCCTCATAGATGACGCTGACCGCATCTGCGCCCAGGCTATTGGAGTCGTAAGGGTCGTGTCGATAATGGACAAAGGGTCTCCAGCCCAGGATGACTTGATCAAGGCCACCCCGGGTGCCGGCCCACAGCCTACCGGTGTGGTCTTCTGAGAGCGCCAGTACCCGGTCGCTGCTCAGACTGCTCGGGGCCGCGGGATCATGCCGGTAATGAGCAAAAGCCTGAGTGGAACGATCCAGGCCATCTAGCCCTCCACCATCGGTGCCAACCCACAGAGTCCCCTGCTGATCCTCCAGGATGGCCCGTACCCGGTTGTCGCTAAGGCTGTCCGGGTCGCCCGAGTCGTGCTGGTAGCGGGTGAAAGACCCGCCCACGGGGTCCAGCCGGTTCAACCCTCCGTCCGTACCAACCCACAAGGCCCCGTCCCGGTCCTCTTGGATCGCCCTCACACTGTTGTCAGACAGGGTCCCGGGATCATCTGGATCATGTCGATAGTGGACAAAGGCGCCGGTGGCAGGGTCCAATCGATCTAGCCCACCATCTGTTGTTCCAATCCATAACGCCCCCACACGATCCTCATGAATGGACAGAACGCCAGTCCCTCCCAGACTCTGAGGGTCATCGGGATCGTGCTGATAATGAAAAGAGACCTCGGCCGCCTTGTCAAACCTCTCCAGCCCACTCGCAGTTCCAACCCACAGGTCGCCGGCCTGGTCTTCACAGAGCG
>WSZX01000003.1 GCA_013139935.1 Ardenticatenales bacterium | reverse complement strand
CAGATCCAAGAGCGAGCCAACCGAGAAGACAGGCCGCGGGGATGCCGTTGGGTAGGCCCGCCGGGCAATCGCAATCGATGGTTGAGACAGGTCAACCCCGAATACACGCGTTGAAGGATGCAGAATTCGCCGCCAAGCCCAGGTCACATCACCGGTGCCGCAGCCAGCATCGAGCCAAACCTTGCCCTTGAGCTCATCAAGCGGGAGGTGCAGAAAGCTCTGGTAGATGTGTCGGTATCGGTCGTCGCTCTTGCTGGAAGGGATGCTCTCCCTGTTCGGGAAGGGATGAGCGCCGTACATGGCCCTCAGGCGACGGGCCATCTGGTCCACCTGTCCTCGCTTTGTCTTCACGGATTGGATCTTTCCTTGCTCACCATATAGTCGCCAATGGCCAGAAAATCCATTCCACAGTTCAAGAATGTGTCTATTGCCTCATAAGGTGTGTTGACAATAGGTTGCGAGTCCACGTTGAAGCTTGTGTTCAGCACGGCCGGGATGTCGGTCAGCTTTTCGAACTCCTTGATCAGCCTCCAGTAGCGTGGGTTTGTCGTCCTGCTCACGGTCTGTGGGCGACAGGTGCCATCTATGTGAATCGCGCTCACCAATTCCGCCTGTGTGGTGGGATTGGTGTCGAACGCGAGAATCATATACGGCGAAGGCATGGGTGGATCTATGTAACGCCCAACTTTCTCTTCCAAGACAGACGGAGCAAAGGGACGCCACGGCTCGCGGTGTTTTACTCGACGGTTGATCTGGTCTTTCATCTCTGGCCGGGACGGATTAGCCAGGATGCTGCGATTTCCGAGAGCCCGAGGGCCGATCTCAAGCCGACCTTGAAACCATCCCACGATCTGGCCGCGGGCCAGCAATGCAGCCGTCTCGGCAAAGATGTCTTTGCTATGGTGGCAGTGAATGGCTGTGAAACTGTTCAACGCCATGTCAATTGCTTCGTTGTCGTATTCCGGACCCCAGTAGGCGTGTTCCATGCGCCAGTCGGGTCTGCGACCAGTCTTCTGGACATGCACAGCCAGAGCTGCCCCCAGCGCAGTGCCTGAATCGTGCGCGGCCGGTTGGATGAAAACCTCATCTACCCAGGGCAACTGAGCCAGCTTCCCATTCATTGAGCAGTTGAGCGCTGTACCACCGGCCAAGCAGAGGCTGCGAAGGCCGGTCTGCTGATACAGCCACTGCGACATTTGCTCGCCGGCCCGCTCCAGCGTGGCCTGAAGGGTGGCTGCCAGAACCTTATGGTCGTCTGTGATGGGATCGTCCTTGCGGCGGGGTCTCAGCGCAGCGACAAAGGCCCTGCGTTTCTTGGGGTCGATGACGGGGATGTCCCCACTCCAATCCACACACGGCAAGCCATCAGGGTCCGGCCGGCCGTAAGCTGCTAACCCCATGGTTTTCCCCTCGCCACTGTGGCGTCTGAAGCCCAACGCTTCAGTAACCAACTCGTACAGTAGCCCCCAGCTTCCCCGGTTGGATACGGTCCCAAGGGTCTTGATTTGAGCACCATTGCCAACGGCCAACATGCCTGACTCTGAGCCGCCGCTTCCGTCAAGCGATAAGATGTTTGCCTCTGGAAATCCGGACGCAAGGAAGGCGCTGGCGGCATGGGCGATGTGGTGGTTGACAAAGACGACCCGTTTTCTGTCATACCCATCCAAGGGGAGTTGGCGTTCATATTTCCTGCCGTCGCGCAGCCAGTGGGCGGCCTGATTCAACCCAGAGAGGGCCTCGCGCAGATTCAAGTTGCCTACCGCGGCGCGCAACGCACTGTCAAAGCCAATAGCCACATAGTCAACTTCCTGCAGCGATACGCCAGCTTGCTGCAAGCAGTACTCCATAGCCAGTTTAGCAGGCATACGCGGTGCGTGCTTGATACGATTGAAGCGCTCCTCTTCAGCCATGGCCACCAGCCTGCCATCTACCAGGATACAGGCAGCGTTGTTCCAGGATATCGGGTGAGTCAAGCCTAGTATGATCATCGCGCCTCTTTCATTCACAAACGGCAGTCCCTAGCGGTAATGGCCGCCGATAGGGCTGAACAGGGCTAGGGATCGTCGCGCCGGCTGCGAGCCTGCAGGGCATTCGGCCGCTCCAGCCACCTAACAACCATTCTTGAACCCTGTGCCCTGACCGGTCAATTATACTTGGCAATCGGTTGTTGTCCATGCCCATGATGCGCGGCTGGCCGAGGTTCCCCCGAGAGGCAATGCGAACCCACTAGTCAGGCAGTTCGCAGACGAACAAGAAACACCAAGCCAGGTTGAGCGGCACGAATGGGGTAGCCAATAGACGCAGTAGCTCCTTGGGCCTGCTCAAGTAGTAGTGCCAGTCGCGCGCCAGACGGGGCCAAGCACGTTCGTACTTGATGGTCTGTCTTACGGCCAGGCCCCCAGCCCGAATCAGTGCCACCCAATCGGCCCGGGCGCCATACCGTTGAATGGGTTGCTCATCAACAGCGGTGCGACCGGTGCGGAATGCGGTCCAGACATTATTCAGCAGACTGAATGTATTGGGGACCAGGATGAAGGCTCTGCCGGTCCGCTTCAGTACGCGGGCCATTTCCACCGTTCCGGCCAGAGGATCAGTGAAATGCTCAAGGCTGCCAATGTTGGTCACGATATCAAAACTGGCATCCGCAAAGGGCAGGTCCTCTCCGGCCCCAACAGTAATCATCCCTCGGGCACGGCTGAATGCAGTGCGAGCCACGATCTCCGAGATGTCAAGGCCCTGGGCCTGCATCCCTGCAGCGGTCGCAAGCCGAACTAGTTCGCCTGCCCCGCACGAGACGTCGAGGAGCCTGCCACTCTTCGGGAGGTACATCCGATCCATCAACCACAGATAAAAGGATTGGATCTGTTCCAGGTCCCGCTCCTGATACAAGCTGTCATACAGGTTTCTGCTCTTTCCGCCTGCTGTCAGGCGGCGAATGTCGAACAAAAAGTACTCACTGTTATCCATTTTCTTAGCTCACCTGCTGCTATGCTGACTTGACCTTGCGGGCGAATACAGAAATGGTTGCGCCTTTTCCCAGTCGGTTGACGAGCGTAAACCACGGCTCGAAAGGAAGGCGCATCCCAGGCATGTTGAATACCCGTCCGGCAAAGCTGGACAACCGAGGGCTGATGGTCTGCAACCATTGTTCCATGCTAATGACAAAAGCAAAGTACCCGGAAACCGAACAGACCCAATCCACCGTTGAAAAGCCGGCCTTGGCTAACAAGGCTGTAAGCGTCTCTCGAGAAAAGACGTATAGGTGCCTGGGTGGGTCCAGTCCAATCCAATGACGGCCGAACAGCCGGCGAGCAAGACTGTCCCAGTGCGGCACGTTGATGACCAGCAGGCCACCTGGCCGCAGCAAGTGGGCGGCACGAAACAGATCGTCGGCCGGTGAGAAGGTGTGTTCCAGCACGTCCCAGAAGGTCACTACATCAAAGGAGCCGGGTTGAAATGGAGCCTCGGTCAATGTTCCCCGGAACACCTCCAGTGCAAAGCGATCGCAAGCATAGTCGACGGCCGAGGGGGTTGGCTCCACGCCCGCTATCTCCCAGCCGCCTTGAGCCATCTCGTTCAGGAACAGGCCGGTAGCGCAGCCGACGTCCAATAGGCTGCCCTGTTTCTGACCGCTGTAACGCTCTATCAGGCGGCGTCGCCTGGCAAGCTTGCGTGTGCGCATCCAGCGCATGAGGGCATGACGCTCATCCTGTATGGCTGGACGAAACGGCGCATACTCTGCCGGGTAGAAGGCCTTCATGGTCTCCTGTGACGGCCGTGGGCTGAGGTAGATTAGGCTGCAGTGCTCACACCGGCGCAACACGAACTCCCCTGGCACCTTATGGGCTCTATCTCGGAACGCATAAAGTGGGGACGAGTCCGTCTTGCCGCACAGGTTGCAGGCGACCTCTTCCATTCCGTCAGCTCCGTGCCCGGCCCAGAATCAGCTGATAGAATCGCTCCAGCTTCTCGCCGATATGATCCCAGGCGAGTTCGTGCTCAGCCATCTGACGAGCGCGGCGGCCCATAGCCTCACGTCGTATCGGGTCACGCAACAGGGTCAATACCTGTTGGGCAAGGTCTTCTGGACGATCGGCCGCCACGAGGCCAAACTCGCCGCGAATCACCAGATCGGCCGCATCGCCCACGGCGGTTGTCACTACCGGCCGACCCACGGACATATAGTCGTTGAGCTTGAGCGGAGAACGCCCCCGATTGGCGCCGCTGTCTCGCAGTGGGAGCCACAGAACATCGCAGGCTGCGAGATAGCGACCGATCTCATGGTAGCGAATCCTGCCGGTGCGCCATATAGTGCTGGGTGCTGCGACTAGCTCATCCACTGCCACGTTACAGTAGCCAGTTAGGAGTAGTCGTGCTTTGGGTTCGGCCTGATGGATCCGGTCGAATGCCTGGGCCATCAAGAGAGCATCGCGCTGGAAAATCGCGCCGATGTAGCCGATCACCAGCACATCATCGGGCCAGCCCAGGACGCTTCGGGCTGCAGACTGGGGAGCCGGGCGCAGCCCGTCCACGTTGCAGCCGTTGGGAAGATCCAGGATCGTCTCGGGCTTCACCCCCAGTTGGAGGGCGTGCCAGCGCAACAGACTGCGGCGGACATCT
>WSZX01000525.1 GCA_013139935.1 Ardenticatenales bacterium | reverse complement strand
AAGTATTTCCCCAGGTTGGCCCATTCTACCAATCGGGGCCACAATTGATCAGGGTGAATCGATCGCACTCCGCCATAGCCCGTCATCTGGGCTGCCAGCAACGACACGCGGCCAGATCTCGCCAGGTCCCAGACTGCCACGCCGGCAGCCGACAACAGCAATCCAGCCACCGGCCGCGTCCATCCTTGCCGATCGCCGCGGCCAGGCAACAGGGTGATTATCCCCGCCACCAAGGGCAGAAAGAGGATCGCCTGATACTTGGTCGCCAGCCCCAGCCCCAGCCAGAGGCCGGCCCACGCAGGCCGGCCGCCGGCCGCTGCCAACACCGCTGCCATTCCCCACATTACCATCATGGAATCGGTAAAGGCGGTGGGACCAAAGGCGATGGCAAGCGGGGAGAGGGCAATCAAGAGGGCAGCCAGCAACGGTGTGGAGCGGTTCCGGTGTGGGGCGGAGTGGATGACAGGGAATAGGGAACGGGCCGCGGAGATAGTGAGCGCGACAGTGAGCAGAGAGGCAAAGAGATTGGGCAGGCGGGCGGCCATCTCGCGCGGGCCCAGAAAGGGGTAGCAGAGCGCCTGCAAGTAGAAGAGAAGAGGGGGTTTGTCTACCGGGGCGGCCGCCAGGAGCGGATCGCGCCAGACTGCAATGCTGCGGGCAAAGCTGGCAAAGAGCGCCTCATCGGGATGGAAGCGAGGTCCGTCCAGGAGCGGGACACGTAGCGCAAAGGCCAGGCAGAGGACCGTCACCGCTCCTGCCCACAGCCTCCATCCGCCCAGATGCCTCACTTTACGAAACGGTACTTGAGCAGGGTAAAGAGCACCGTAAAGCCATCCCACCAACTGATCTTTTTCCCCTCTTCGATCTCTCTTCCAGCATAGCTGATGGGTACCTCGTATATGCGCACCCCCTGGCGAAGGATCTTGGCGGTGATCTCGGGATCAAAACCCCAACCCGACGATCTCAGATTGAGGTTGGCGGCAATGTCGGCGGTAAAGACCTTGTAACATGTTTCCATGTCGGAGAGGATAGTATTGTAGAGGATATTGGTGACGAGGGTCAGAAAGCGGTTGCCCACCATATGCCAGAAGAACATGGCGCGGCGGGGGCCGCCGAGGAAGCGGGAGCCGTATACCACCTTGGCCTTTCCCTCCTCAATGGGCCGGAGCAGGGTCTGATAATCACGGGGATCGTACTCTAGGTCGGCGTCCTGGATCACCATCACATCGCCCGTGGCGTGTTGCAGCGCGGTGCGGACGGCCGCCCCCTTTCCCTGGTTCCGCTCGTGCATAACGACCTTGACACCGTTCTGTCCGTCCAAATGGATCAGGATGTCTCGCGTGCCGTCTGTTGATCCATCATCTACGATGATGATCTCCTCTGCCCGCCCGGTGGCCTGCACCTGGCGCACGATTTCCTCGACGGTTTCACGCTCGTTGTAACAGGGAATCAGGACCGAGAGTTTTGGCATTGTGCTCCTCGCAGCAGATGATGATCTAGTATAACCCTGCCCAATCCCGACGACAAATGCCTTTTCCGAGAGTGCAGAAAAACACGAGGCGCCGTCTCCTCTCCCGTCGCGGCAGCCCCCTTTTCGACACCCTCTTTTCCGGGGTGTCAAAAAAGCAGGCAAGACGACCAAGCTGCGCTCCGCCAAAGGAAAACTGGTAGGCGCGTGAGTGGGAAGGCCCCAACCCGCTTCTCTCTCATTGCGGGAGATGCGGAGGGAGCGGGTCCGATCTGGTCTTTGACGCTATGCTTTCTGCTATAATTGCGACTCGGTTGAGGGATGGGTATGCACAGAATTGACGGTCTCATATTGGACATGGACGGCGTGCTCTGGCGTGGCCCGAGGGTGATGCCTGGACTGGCCACCTTCTTCCAGGCCATCCGCCGGCTGAGGGCTGGTTTCATCCTGGCCACGAACAACTCTACCCGGACCGTGGGCCAGTACGTGGACAAACTGGCGGGGTTGGGCGTGCAGGTGCGGCCGGAGCAGGTGCTCACGTCAGCGTATGCGTCAGCCGACCATCTGCTGGGGATGACCGAGCGCGGGGCGAAGGTCTATGCGGTGGGTGAAGAAGGGCTGGATGCCGCATTGGAGTCGCGCGGCTTTCGGTTGGCCGCAGACGGAGCACAGTTCGTGATCGCGGGTCTTGATCGAGCCTTTACCTATAGAAAGATGGCGACGGCGGCCACGCTGATCAGGAAGGGCGCCCGTTTTATCGGGACCAACCCCGATCTGACGCTCCCCACACCATCCGGGCCTTTGCCTGGTGCAGGAGCTGTGCTGGCAGCCATAAGTGCGGCCTGTGGCATTGAGCCCACCATCGTGGGCAAGCCAGAGCCGCTGATGTTCCAACAGGCGCTGGCGTGGTTGGGAACCGATCCCGAACGGACCGCCGTGGTCGGCGATCGATTGGAGACCGACATTCTGGGGGGCAAGAACGCCGGCGTGAGAACCATCCTGGTTCTCTCCGGAGTGACCAGCAAGGAGCTTTTGGCCGAGTCGCCGATTCGGCCCGACTGGGTGTTTGATGACATCGGGGCGCTGTCGACGGCGCTGGAGAGGTGAGGCGATGCTTTGGTGGCTGTTCGGCCGATGAGGATCGATCTCTACTCGCTTACGTTCGAGCAGTTGTCAGACCTGCTGGTCGAGTGGGGAGAACCTTCGTGGCGAGCCAGGCAGATATGGCAATGGCTCTACCGTCACCTGGCGGCCGACCCGGCCGAGATGACCAACCTTTCCTTGCCGTTGCGGGAGCAGTTGTCCAGAGCGGCGCGGGTGGGCGGGCTGACTCGGGTGGATGTGCAACGGTCGGCCGATGAAAAGACCGAGAAGTGGCTGTTCCAATTGCCGGACGGCGAGACCATCGAGACGGTGCTGATGAGCTACCAGCGCCGTACGCCCGGCCGAACGCTGTGCATCTCCTGCCAGGTGGGGTGCGCAATGGGGTGTGTATTTTGCGCCACCGGCCAGATGGGCCTGGCCCGGCATCTCACGGCCGGGGAGATCATTGCCCAGGTGCTTACCTTCGAGCGGGATCTGCGGCGGTGGGGGAGCAAGCTGACCAACGTGGTGTTGATGGGAATGGGTGAACCGCTACATAACTACGACGCCACCATTGAGGCGGTACGCCGCCTTTTAGATCCGGCCGGTTTCGGTCTGGGCGCCCGGCGCATCACTATTTCTACCGTGGGGCTGGTGCCTCGAATCCGCCAACTGGCGGCTGAAGGACTCCAGGTGGGGCTGGCCATCAGTTTACACGCGGCCACCGACGCGCTGCGCACAACACTGGTGCCGGCCGCGCGCCGTTGGTCCGTGGCCGAGTTGGTGGCAGCCGGGCGGGACTATTCGGAGCGGACCGGCCGTCGCACCACCTATGAATGGGCACTCATCAAGGGGGTGAATGACACACCGGAACAGGCTCATGCGCTGGGCGGGCTCGTCGCCGGAATGCTGTGCCACGTCAACCTGATCCCCCTGAACCCTGCTGCGCCATACAACGGTCAGCGGCCTAGACCTCAAGAGATCACGGGATTTCAGGAAATCCTCACCAGCTACCGAGTGCCCCATACGCTCCGCCAGCGACGGGGAATCGACATTGAGGCTGGGTGCGGACAGTTGAGGCGTCGAAGAATCAATGACACGCGAAACAAGTCGCTGACCGGCAAGCCCGATGATCCGCCGGTTGCCTCGCTTGCCCGTTCCCATTCAACACGGTATCATTGATCCCGTCATGCACACAGAACGTGAGCAAATAAAAAGGCCAGCCCGTCTATCTGGCTGGCCTCAGGCGACACTCAATCGGATGCTAGGCGTTTCGGCTCATTGTCTTGATGCACTTGGCGCACAGCGACTTGCGCACACGCCGGCCGTTTTCGGTTACGGTCACGCGTTGGATGTTGGGCTTGAACTTTCTCTTTGTTCGCACGTGCGAGTGGCTCACGCTATGCCCGAAACGCGTCGCTTTGCCACATCTGTCACACCGGGCCATTGTCACTGTCCTCGAAGCTACAATGTAAAGGCGACCAGAACACGGTCGCCAGGAACTCAAGTTTACCACAACCTGGGTGTTCACGCAAGCTCAATGAGGAGTAATTATGTCAAATGACGAGAGGAGCTTGGGACGAGTTGAGGTCGCACCGGCCGCCATCGCCAGCGTTGTGAACCATGCTGTACGCCAGTGCTACGGTGTGGTGGACATGGCGAACAAGAACTTGACCGAAAGCATTGCCCACCTGTTGAGCAAAGAGGGTCATCAGGGAATCGACATTTCCATTGTTGGCAATGATATCTGCATAGATGTCTATGTCATTATCGAATATGGCATGCGCATCTCGGCGGTTGCCAACAGCATCAAGAATAGCGTTGGTTTTCACGTCGAGAAATCCCTGGGAGTTCCCGCTAAAGAGGTGAACGTCTATGTGAACGGTCTGCGGTTCAGCGGGCCGGACTAGGCGAGTTCGATCGTTGTGGATGGGAACATCCTCGCCGATCACTCTAGTTGGGAGGACCTTGTGACGAGTCAACAGGATACGGACCGAGACACAGGGCGCATGATCCAATGCGATGGGTGGGGGCTGAAACGGCTGATTGAGGCCGGATTGACCTGGCTGGACCGCAATCACCAATATGTCAACGCGCTCAACGTTTTCCCCATTCCCGATGGGGATACGGGGATCAACATGCTATTGACCATGCGCTCGGCCTATAAAGAGATAGCTGAAGATGATACGAATCACGCCGGCCGAATTGCTCAGAAGGTGGCTCGCGGCGCGCTCATGGGTGCGCGCGGCAATTCGGGGGTGATTCTGTCGCAGATATGGCGCGGTTTTTCCCGCGAGATCGAGCCACTGGAAGCGTTTGACGTCCGGCAGTTTGCCGCTGCTATGCGTGAGGCGTCTGACACAGCCTACAACGGCGTGGTCAAGCCCGTGGAGGGGACGATTCTCACCGTGATTCGCCAGGCAAGCGAGGCGGCCGAGATAGCGGCGCAGTCCACCGATGATCTGGCGGATGCTTTTGACCAGGTGGTCCGGCGGTGTCGCCAGGCAGTGGCCGAGACCCCTCAACTGCTCCAGGTATTGGCCGACGCTGGCGTGGTTGACGCCGGCGGAGAGGGCTTGACGATCCTGCTGGAAGGGATGCTTCGCCTCATAGAGGGGGAGCCCCTCGATACGGCTCTGGCCCGGGAGCTCCAGCCCCTGGACCTCGAGGCAGTGGGGGCGGCCATGGAAGCGGTCGAGCCCGGGCAGGACTGGGAGGTAGTTATTGATTTCCGTCCTCGCTGGGAACTGGAGTTGAGTTCGTTCTACAACCGGCTGGAGAAGCTGGGGACCTCCATCCAGCTTGGCCAGGGAGATGACCTCTGCCGCATGCATATTCACCTACCCAAGGACATGCGTTACGAACCCATCGAGTTTGTAGAGACGCTGGGCACGGTGGTTAATGTCCACATGGAGAATCTCCTCGATCAAGTGGATCAACTGAGAGGTGGCGGCAGTGCCGCCGGGCCGGCGGCGCGTTTGATGGAACAGCAGGAAATCGAGCCAGGGCAGATCGCCTCGATTGCGGTTGCACCAGGGTCGGGCATTGCGGACGCGTTTGTCAGCCTGGGCGTTGCCAGGGTTGTTGCCGGGGGACAGACGATGAACCCGAGCACCGAGGAGATTGTGGCGGCGATAGAGGCGGTCGAGACTGACAAAATCGTTGTTCTGCCCAATAACAAGAACATCGTCATGGCTGCCAGAACGGCCTGCAAGGTGAGCAGCAAACAGGCAAGGGTGGTGCCAACGCTCAACGTCCCCCAGGGAGTGAGCGCCTTGCTGGCGCTCGAGCCGGACGGCGACCTGGATGCCGTGGCGGAGGCAATGGAGGCAGCAGCCGGTGAGGTGTCGGCGGGAGAGATTACGACTGCCACACGCGAGGTGGAGCTCAAAGGGGTTGAGGTACGGAAGGGCGATATCCTGGGACTGGCCGACGGCGAGCTCTGGTGTGCTGGGCCTAAAGTGGCGCCCGTTGTCAAGGAGACACTGGAAGGGATGGGTACTCGAGAACGAGAACTGTTGACCTTGTACTATGGTGTCGATACGACTGCCCAGGAGGCAGGAGAAATGGCTGACAGTATCCAGGAATGGTACCCTCACCTCGAGATAGAGGTCATCCATGGCGGGCAGCCGCACTATTTTTATATCCTTAGCGCTGAATGAGGTTGGCGGTGAGCAGGTTCGGCATTGTTACTGATAGCACCTCCGATATCCCCCCCGAGTTGGCGGAAGAGTGGGATATCCATGTTGTGCCGTGCTATATCAACTTTGGGACCGAGAGCTATCTGGACCAAATAGAGATGTCGCGCTCCGAATTTTACGAGCGACTTGCGTCGGGCCAGGAATGTCCCACCACGGCCGCTCCACCGGCCGGGATGTTTGCCGAGGTGTATCAGAGATTGCTGAGCACGGCATCAGGAATCATCTCCATCCATCCGCCGGATCAACTGAGCGCGCTTCGCCAGGCGGCGCTGAATGGCTGGGATCTGGTCGAGGGGCCCGGTGAGAGACCCTTCCGGGCATTGGACGCCGGGCAGTTGAGCATGGGCCTGGGGTGGATCGTTGTGCGGGCTGCCCAGGCAGCGAGGGCTGGCGCCGATATGGCGGCGATTGAGAAGCTGGTTGCCGATCTGAGAAACCGGGTTCACCTCCTTGCTGCCCTCGACACCGTGCGATACCTCAGGCGTAGCGGCCGGGTCGGTTGGGCACGGGGGACCATCGGCAAGTTCCTGCGTCTCCGGCCGCTGCTGAGGATCTTTCAGGGCCGGATCACTTCTCTTGGCTATACCCGCACCCGAGCAAGCTCCATTGAGAGACTGATCGTTCATCTCCGACAACTGGGAGAACTTGAGTCCGTGACGACTATCTACACCCAAATACCGGAAATCGTCGACCAGTTTCATCAACGGCTCGGCGAGCTGCAGCTGCCAGAGCCAGTCCTCACCGTCAACGTCACCCCTATCCTGGGAACACACGTTGGTCCTGGCAGTGTTGGCTTTGTTGCCATCCAGCGCCAAGGAAGGCCTGCGAGTTAATGGAAACTGCCCTAGAGAAGCTGGTCAAAGTACTAGAGCTGGAGCGCCAAGGGGGACACAGGAATCACGCTGTGGTTGGGGGTGTCCAACGGTACATTCCGGTCTGGATTGAACAGGCGCGTGCCCAGGCGGATGCAGAAGCAGAAAAGGCGTTGGTGGAACAGGTGGGGGAGTTGCTAACGGATTATGGGCAGCTTGCCGGTCCGGCCGCGCGTGCCAAGCTAGTTGACGCTGTTCAGGAACGCCTGGAGCGGGCGATCGCGGTCCGGTCGGCGCCTCCAGACCCTGTTGAGCAGGTCACCGAGCCGCACCTGCCCAGTGCGGAGACCAAAGCGCCAGCGCGACTGATCGGACCTGCGCCCGCTCCACCAGATCAGGCTGCAACCATGCCAGCACAGCCCCGCGAGACGGGCAGACCTGTGGAGGCGGCCAGGCATCCCGATCCACCTCCCAGTCAAGTCGACCACGACGCCCCGTCCGGACTGGACGCGCCCATCACGACGCTCCGGGGGGTTGGACCGCGAACGGCCGAGCAGCTGCAAAAGCTGGGGCTGAACACAATCGGGGACATGCTTGCTTTCTATCCCCGCCGGTACGTGGACTATAGCGCGCTGAAACCAATCAGCCGGCTTGAATACGGTGAGCAGGTCACCATCATTGGAACGGTGTGGGAGACCAGTGTTCCGAGAGCGAAGAGCAGGCGAAAGATCGTGCGCTCTATCATCGGCGATGGGACAGGGACGATCGAATGCACCTGGTTCAACCAACCCTGGCTGGCAAACAAGCTCAAAGCGGGCACCGCCATGATGATAAGCGGCAAGGTCGATCGATACCTGGGACGGCTCACCTTCCAGTCACCCGAGTGGGAATTAGTGGACAAGGAGCAGTTGCATACGGGGCGGATTGTCCCGATCTACCCGCTCACCGCAGGGCTGGGCGCCAAGAATCTGCGGAGCCAGCAAAAGCGGACCGTTGACTATTGGGCCCGTAGAACCCCAGACCCCCTCTCGGAAGAGATCCGCGAGCGGCAAGGCCTGACGAGTCTGGAAAACGCGCTGCTCCAGATACATTTCCCAGATAGCTGGGATCACTTGCAGGCCGCGCGCTGCCGACTTGTATTCGACGAGTTTCTTATCATGCAGTTGGGACTGCTGCGCCTGCGTCGCAAATGGCAGGCCGAGCCCGGCCTGCCGATCCAGGCAGAGGACGAATGGCTGAAGGCTCTTCTTGGCGAGCTGCCATTCCAGCTTACCAGCGCGCAGCAGCGCGCCTTGGCCGATGTGCTGATCGATATGGCAGGCCGGGTTCCGATGAACCGCTTGATGCAGGGGGATGTGGGGTCGGGGAAGACGGTGGTGGCCGCTGTCGCCATGGCCGTCGCTGTCCGGTCAGGGGCACAAGCGGCGCTGATGGCCCCAACTGAGATACTGGCCGAACAGCACGCAAGGAACATCGGCCGCCTGATGGATTCGCGCGACGGCCGCCCGCGTATCCGGCTTCTCACCGGAAGCCTCTCCGCCGCGGATAAGCACGCGATATATGACGAGCTTGCGGCCGGCACGGCCGATGTGGTCATTGGCACTCATGCGCTGATCCAGGCGGGCGTATCCTTTGAGAATCTGGGGCTGGTGATTGTTGATGAACAGCATCGCTTCGGCGTTGAACAGCGATCAGAGTTGCGCCAAAAGGGGCACAACCCGCACGTCCTGGTGATGACTGCAACGCCGATTCCTCGCACGCTGGCCCTCACACTATATGGTGACCTAGATGTCTCGGTGATCGACGAGATGCCGCCTGGTCGTCAGGTGATCGTAACCCGCAGGCTGGAGCCCGCTGCCAGAGAGCGCGCATATCGCTTTATTCGCTCGCAAGTCGATCAGGGGCGGCAGGCATTCATCATCTGTCCGCTGGTGGAGGCTTTGGAAAAGAGCGAGGCCAAAGCAGCCACGGTGGAGCACCGCCGGCTACAGGAGAGCGTTTTCCCTGACCTGAAAGTGGGGCTCTTGCACGGACGGATGAAAGGCGAAAAGAAAGAGGCGGTCATGCAGTCTTTCTGCCGAGGCGAGGTAAATGTCCTGGTTACTACTTCGGTGGTTGAGGTGGGGATAGACGTGCCCAACGCCTCTGTCATGCTGGTTGAAGGAGCGAATCGGTTTGGCCTGGCGCAGCTACATCAGTTCCGTGGGCGTGTCGGCCGAGGGGAGCACGAATCCTATTGTCTGCTCCTGGCTGATACGACCACGCCGGAGGCCGAGGCGCGATTGACCGCACTCGAGGCCACCAATGATGGTTTTGTGCTGGCAGAGAAGGACCTGGAGTTGCGCGGTCCCGGGGAATTCTTTGGCACTCGCCAGAGCGGACTGCCGGACCTGAAATTGGCCAAAGTGAGTGATGTGAGGACCCTGGAACAGGCTAGAAAGGAGGCCCAGGAGCTATTTGCTCAAGACCCTCTGCTGGATGATCCCGAGCACCGTGTGCTGGCGAGCAAGGTGGATGCATTCTGGTCCGGACGAGGAGAGATGACCTAGCGAATGATACGAGCGGTTTTTCCCGGGGCTTTTGACCCGGTTCATTTCGGTCACATTGATGTCGCCCGGCGGGCGGCGGCCATCTTTGACGAATTGGTCGTGGCGGTCTATGAGCGGCCGTCAAAGAGAGTGCTCTTTACTGTCCAAGAGCGGGTTGCCATGATGGAACAGGCGATTGCGGACATTCCCAACGCCTGGGTTGGTCACTACTATTGCCTGACGGTAGACCATGCCCAGGCACTTGATGCCCAGGTCATTGTGCGTGGCCTGAGGGTTTTTTCCGATTTTGAGTTCGAGTTCCGCATGGCCCTGACCAATCGACGGTTGACGCCTGAAGTGGAGATGGTAAGCTTGATGACGCACGAAGGGCACACCTTTCTCAGTTCGAGCACGGTCAAAGAGGTCGCTGCACTCAACGGCGATATTTCGAGCATGGTTCCGCCCCATGTACAAGAGGCTTTGCTGGCGTACTTTAGCAGAGAGGGTGGTCTGACAGAGGTTTGAGGGCTAGTCCCGGACTGCTATTGCGAGTACGGGTTGGTGAGAAACTACTGCCTGGCGGTGTGGGCAGTTGTGGAGGCATCGAATGGACATTCTGCACCTTGTGGATAGGCTTGAGACGATGATCACTCAAAGCCGTCTGATCCCCCTCACCGTGTATCGACTGGTGGATGAAGATCGGGCGCTGGAACTGATTGATCAGATGCGCATTTCCATCCCGGAAGAGGTGAGGAAAGCCAAGCGTATTCACCAGGAGCGAGACCGGGTCATCGCGCAAGCACATGAAGAGTCCAGCCGGCTGGTGGCACTGGCCCGAGAGGAGGCGGGCGGGCTGATCGATCGAGATGCTATCGCAGAGGCGGCCGAGAGCCGGGCCGAGACGATTGTCGAGCGTGCTCAGCGAGA
>WSZX01000499.1 GCA_013139935.1 Ardenticatenales bacterium | reverse complement strand
TCGCTGGAACACGACACCCGAGCGCCGCCACCGGACCGGCCGCAGCGCCATTCTGGCAGGCTGATCGAAATAGTGCCTTGGTGAACGTAAACGGACTGACTCTACCCCAGCAACAGATCGTCGCCCTACCGTTTGATCAGGGGCAGCGGGTCTTTGTTCATGGGCCGGCTGGCAGCGGCAAGACGACTGCGCTGCAGCAACGGCTCGTCTCCCTCCTAGCGGCCGGGGTTCCATCCTATTCGCTATTGGCGCTGCTGCCGGAATCCAGCGCGGCGCTCAAGTACCAAGAAACCATGGCAACGGTCGGGTTGGGCCCGTATTCCGACCTGCATCTGACTACTCTGCCCAAGCTGGCCCGCGAACTGGTGACCCTCTTTTGGCCGCTGCTGGCCCGGCCGGCCGGCTTTGCCGCCCCGCACAGGCCACCCACCTTTCTGAGCTATGATCTGGCCCAGGTGCAGATGAAACGAGTGATCGCGCCCCTGCTTAAGGAGGGCTACTTTGAGGGACTCTGGATGCGGCCGCAGCAGATCCTCTCTCAGCTACTGGACAACCTCAATCGGGCGGCTCTCAATGGGCTGACGTTGGACCAGATGGAAGATCGCTTGGTCCGCACCTGGAGCGGCGAGCCCGATCATGTTCGCTACTTTCACCAGGCAGCCCGCGCGGCGCGGTGCTTCCGCCAGAGCTGCCTTGATGCCAACCTGCTCGATCTCTCGCTGGTGATTGACCTCTTTCAGCGCCACTTGCTCGATCATCCGCTGTTCGCCGGCTACTTTCCTGAACGCTATCGACACCTGCTAGTGGACAACCTGGAAGAGATGCCCCCGGCCGGCCTGGCGTTTTTGCGCATGCTGCTGCCTGGCAGAGACTCGGCCGTTCTTGCTTACGATGACGGGGGTGGGTACAAGCGGTATCTGGCGGCCGACCCGGAGAGAGCGCGAGAGATCAGCGCACTGTGCGACGAAACCGTGGCCATGCCGGACAGCCTGACCACCAGTCCGCCCCTGGAAGCGCTGGGCAGATTGGTGCACCAGCGGCTCACCAGACGGGCCGATCTGAGCAGCGCCGAAGCCGATATGGCAGTGATCCACGTCATCAAACCCCGCTACCGGCGCGAGATGATCCAGGAGACCGTCGCCCTCATCGCCGAGACCCTCATTCTCGGCTCTTCCGCCTCTCAAATCGCCATCATCACTCCCTATTTGGATGGCGCTTTGCGATACCGGCTGACACAGGCGCTGGCAGCGGCAGGCGTGCCCTATCGGCTTCTCCAACGCCGCGGCAGTCCGCGCGATGAGCCGCTCGTCCGTGCCTGGCTGACCCTGGCAGCACTGGCCCATCCACACTGGGGCATTGCCCCCTCCGAGTATGATGTGGCCGAAGGCTTGGCTCTGGCCGTGCACCTGCTGGATCGGCCACGAGCCGCGCTGGCAGCCCGGCTGCTCTATGATCCATCTGGCCCTGGCTTGCGGCCGATCGACGTACTGAGGGAGGAGGAAGCGGCCCGGCTTGGCCCAGGGGCGGCAGAGCGGATCGGGGAGCTGCAGAACTGGCTCGAACGCTGGCCGGGCACAGAACCGCTGGATCGCTTCCTTGGCTACCTCTTTGGCGATCTGCTGAGCAGTCCTCATTTCCAGCCGGCACCTGACGTGCGGGCGGCCGCGGTGTGCGACTGGCTTGTCAAAACCGCAGAACAATTCCGTCGCGCTGCGCCGGGGATGGGGCTTGCGGAGGTCACTCAGCAAGGACCGGTGTTCATTGAAAGCGTCCGCGAGGGGATGGTGACCGGCATTCCCCTGCCGGATCTGGTGGGCGACACGGGCTCCGAGGACGGCATCATCATCGCCACGCTGTACGCCTACCTGCTCACCGGGCCGGCCGTAGAGTATCAGATCTGGCTAGAGGCGGGGGCCACGGGTTGGTGGGAGATCCCTCGTCAGCCGTTGAGCAACGCATTTGTGTTGACACCGCGATGGAATGTGGAGCGGCCGTGGACAGAGGTGGACAGTTTCTCTATCCGCAATCGGTTGTTGGCCCGGCTGGTGAGCGGTCTGTGCGCTCGATGCAGCAAAGGCGTCGTGCTGTCCTCATCTGACCTCGATAGGCGCGGAGAGCGGCAGGACGGCCCCCTCTGGAGGGCGCTCGCGCCGCTGCTTTCGTTATGGAAACCTACTGCTTGACAGCCCCATACGCGTGTGGTAAGCTACCGTCGCCCCGGCCAGAGAGGGGGACTGGTTTTCGGGATGAATTCGCATCCGCTGGCACCCGATCGGAGGCCCTCTTTGGAACCAATTGAGCAGAGCGGGTTGTATTATCCCAACAAGATAGCACGAATCTACCTGGAAGCCATGGAGGAGGTACTGGGCAAGAATAGCTTGGTTGATGCTTTCCGTGTGGCAGGGCTCACAGAACTCATTGACCATTTGCCTCCCTCCAATCTGAACAAGGAATTCGATTTCGCAAGCTATGCAGCGCTCAATGCCGCGCTGGATGAGATATATGGCCCGCGCGGAGGCCGCGGACTGGCGCTGCGATCGGGGCAGGTTGCGTTTGACCACGGACTGAAGAACTTTGGCGCTCTGGCTGGCGCCGGACACGCGGCCTTCAGAGTGCTCCCCCTGGAAACCAGACTCAGCATGGGCCTTGCCGCCCTGGCAGGGGTGTTCAACCATTTCAGCGATCAACACACGACAGTCGACGATGTGGGTGATGCCTACGACTATCACATTCACAACTGCGCCGTCTGCTGGGGGCGCACGTCGGACCGGCCGATCTGTTACGCAGCTGTCGGAGTCCTGCAGGATGGGCTACGTTGGTTGAGCGGGGGGCGCGAGTTTCGAGTAGAGCAGACCTTATGCAAAGCAGCGGGGGACGACAAGTGCTCTTTCCACATCCAGAAGGAATCGTTGAGCTAACCGCCATGGGGTGTAGGTACCCGGTCGCATTGGCTTTCCCTCAGACAGGCGCCGCGCACACACCTTGAGGTCCTGGAAACCAGATGCCCGGCCGGTCGGTTATGGCAAGCGCGGTGAGACCCTGATTGCGGAAGACTAATTTGACCAAGCCAAATGCGGCCGCGTCTGGAGAATCATAGATGGGAAAGTCGGCGTCTGGGGCACCACCGGGCGCTCTGGGCAGCGGCACGGCGGACCACCGTCTGGGTTGCCGCCTGTGGAGAGGGGCCGCGCACGCTTCCGAGCAGGCTCCTCAGCATACTTGCGGAACTCTTGGGGGTACCGACGGGGCACGCTTCCATGCGCGTCCGGCCGGAGCATCATGCATCAGTCGCGCCGGAGCACCCGTGGCGCCAAGATAGGCAAATAAGGCACTCGATTCCGACCCTAGTCGATAGGCAGTGTTAGCTTGAAGATCATCGTTGTCATCCCTACCTATAACGAAGCGGAGAACCTGCCCCTGATGGCAGCCGAGCTGTGGGCATTGGACATCGCCGGGCTAGAGATCCTGATCGTGGACGACAACTCGCCCGATGGCACCGGCGAGGTTGCGGACGATCTGGCAAAACGCAGGCCCGGCAAGGTGCAGGTCATACATCGAGATGAGAAGGCGGGCCTGGGGACAGCCTATGTGGCCGGGTTCAGGCAAGCCCTTGACTCTGGTGCGGACCTCATCATCCAGATGGATGCGGACTTTTCACACTCCCCCCGCTACATCCCCACGATGCTGGAGCACATCCAGTCTTGTGATGTAGTGATCGGTTCTCGCTATGTGGGAGGCGGAAAGCTGGATGAACAGTGGAGCATTGGCCGGTACCTGCTGAGCTGGTGGGCCAACAGCGTCTATACGCAGCTCATCCTGGGACCAGGTATCAAGGATGCTACGGCCGGGTTCAAATGCTGGCGTGCCACTACCCTGTGGGGAATCGACCTGAACAGGATTCGCTCCAATGGATACGTTTTCCAGGTCGAGATGTCCTATGTGGCGGAGAAGCTGGGCTATCGGATCGTAGAGATCCCCATTCACTTTGATGATCGGCGCATCGGCGATTCCAAGATGACCCTGCCGATCAAATTCGAGGCGGCCTGGCGCGTGTGGGAGGTATGGTGGCGTCATCGCCGCCTGACCCCGGCGGATAGACTGAGATTGGAAACCAGGAACTAGAGCTAGGGAGACAGAGTTGACCAATGACCGATCCGTCGGCCCATTGGTCTTTTTTTCGCCCATGAACTGGCTGCGTCGCTCTTTCCCTGATCTGCTGGTACTAGCCGTACTGCTCCTCCTGCCTCTGCTGATCTTCTGGCCGGTTGCTGTTGGGGACAGGACGCTCGTTCCGGCCGAGAATCTTTACCAGTGGGCGCCTTGGAATCGCCTGTCAGAGACCCATCAAGCGATCGCGCCGCACAATGAACTGCTGAGCGACCTGCTGCTGCAGAATCATGCCTGGAAGCGGTTCCTTCTCCAATCCGTCCGCGAGCGGCAGATTCCGCTCTGGAATCCCTATCTATTTGCCGGCACTCCTTTCTTAGCGGCCGGCCAACACTCCGGCCTATACCCCTTTAGCTTGATTTTCCTCTTCGTGCCGCTCGAGCGCGCCTACGGCGTGTTCACTGTGAGCCAGCTCTTTCTGGCAGGCGCATTCGCGTACCTCCTAGGGCGCGTCCTCGGTATAGGCCGCGGAGGGGCATCCCTGGCGGCCGTCACCTATCAGCTTTGCGGCTATACCCTGGTAAGTGTTGCTCATCCCATGATACTCGCCGCTTCAGCCTGGCTACCTTTTCTCCTGGCCATGACCGAGCTCGTGATCCGCCAACAGCGGTTTCTGGGGGGGCGGCCGGCCACCTTGCCTTGGGCGGCACTCGGAGCGGTCGGGCTGGGCATTCAGATGTTGGCCGGTCACGGGGAGAACACCTATTTCACCCTGCTGGTGATGGGGTTCTATGCGGCATGGCGTCTGGGATCATCCGTACTCTCTCAGCGCGCCAAGGAACCTGGAAGCGAACCGACGCCCGCAGTGCACCGTTTACGCCCCCTCCTCAGGCCCTCCCTGTGGCTCATCATCATGGTGCTGTTCGGCATGGGGCTGGGCGCAGTCCAATTCATCCCTTTGGCAGAGTTGGTGCAACACAACTTTCGCGAAGGTACGGCCTCGCTGGCCGATGTCCTCGATTGGTCTTTTCCCCCTCGACGGATCATCACCTTTGTTGCACCCAACTTTTTTGGCAATCCCAGTCACCACAGCTACTTTGATCTCTTTTCCTGGCGGGATACACCGGTGACGGTCAATGCATTTGGTGATCCGATCTCCAAGATCGATTGGGGGATGAAGAACTATGTCGAAGGTGGCGCCTACCTGGGGATCCTGCCCCTTCTCCTGGCAGCCACTGCCGTTCTGCACAGCTTGTCCCGCTCTGGCGGGCGGAAGCAGCACCGGCGGGACGCTCAACAGTCTGTCTGGTTCTTTGCTCTCCTGGCACTGGCTTCGCTCACCTTTATCTTTCCCACCGGCACCTATGCCATCATCCACTCTCTACCCATCATCAGCCAATCCCACGCTCCCTTCCGCTGGGTGTATCCGCTCTCATTGAGCGTAGCAGTCCTGGCCGGGTGGGGTGTAGACGCATTGGTCCAACGCGATAACGAGAAGCGGCCATCCATTGCCTCAATACTTGGGACTCTCTCCCTTGGGAGTGGGCTGGCCGGAATCGCCGGCCTGTTTCTCAGTCGCCTGTTCTATGACCGAGTGGAACCGGTGGTAGAAAGGGCGTTCCTGGAACTGGCAGGAGCGCCTGAGGCGTTTCCAGACGCGAGAGCCTTTTACAGCTATGAATTCCGCCAACTGCTCATCGCAGCATTGATGCTACTGGCGGCTGGCTTGATGCTACGCCTCGCCCGGCGCCGGCCCATTATCATGGGCCAGCCATTTTGGACCCCGCTGGCAGTGGGATTGGTGGCGCTCGACCTGGCGGCAGCCACCTGGGGCTTTACCCCGGCGGCCGACCCCGCGCTTCTTCCAGAGCGCGTCAAGCCGGCACTGATCCAGTTCCTGAAAGCTCGGCCTGGAGAGTGGCGGCTGACGACGTTCACGCCCCAGGGAGACAAGCCCCTCAACGCCAACACTCCCTGGCTGTACGACCTGCAAGATGTGCGAGGCTATGACTCTATCATCTCCAGGCAGTATGTCGACTATATGGAGGCCATTGAGCCCCAGGGCGAGTTGCTATACAACCGCATTCAGCCCATCGTGAACTGGGAGAGCCTCAACTCACCGCTGCTGGATCTGCTCAATGTCAAGTACGTCATCAGCGCCGAGGAGATCGCGCTTCCGAAGTTCCGACCTGTCTGGGCTGGGGAAGGGCTGCGTGTCTATGAGAACCTCGGTGTCGCCCCGCGCGCCTTTACGCTGCCCCAGGCTGCCACCGTGGTCAAGGATGATCCTCTGGCAGCGATGCGTCAGTACGATCCGCGTAGCTATGTGATTGTCGAATCTGGTTCTGCCAACGCGCCCTCCCCAGGCCTGCTCATCCCGGCGACCGTCAGCGATTATGGCACCCAAGAGATCCTGATCAACGCGCAGCCGGCCGAGCCATCGTGGCTTGTCCTGGTCGACAGTTATTCTCCCGGTTGGAAGGCTTTTGTGCGTACGGCCGCGTGTGAGGATTGCGACGAGACCGAGCTTCAAGTCCACCGGGTGGACGGGAACTTTCGGGGTGTGCAATTGAGCCCGGGAGAATGGCAGGTACGCTTCAAGTACAGTCCCATGAGTTTCAAGGTGGGCCTATTTGTCAGCTTTGTGGCCGCCATGACAATCATGTTCACTGCGGGAGTGTGGGTCTGGCGCCGCGCCTACCGGGAGGGTGACGCGGATTCTGCCATCCGGCGGGTAGCCAAGAACAGCCTGGCCCCGATGGCGCTCAATCTGTTCAACCGAGGGATTGACTTTGCCTTTGCCGCGTTGATGCTGCGCATCCTGGGCGCAGAGCACGCAGGCAGGTACTATGTCGCCATCAATATCGCTCTCTGGTACGAAATCCTGGCGAATTTTGGCCTGAACACGCTCCTGATGCGTGAGGTATCCCGGAAGCGCGACGACGCCAACCGCTACCTGGTGAACACCACCATTCTGCGCACCTTTACCGGGCTGGGTGCTGCCATACCCATAGCTGTATATGTCCTGCTGCTAGGCACCGGCCCAGAGCCGCTCGGTACGGACACAACACTGGCGATCTTGCTGCTCATCGTGGGCATGATCCCCGGTGGGATCAACACAGGGCTGACCGCCCTCTTTTACGCCTATGAGAAGGCGGAAATCCCGGCCGCGTGCACCACCATCGCCACCTTCCTCAAGGTCTCTCTGGGGGCAGTCG
Source organism: Ardenticatenales bacterium (assembly GCA_013139935.1). Taxonomy (GTDB): domain Bacteria; phylum Chloroflexota; class Anaerolineae; order Promineifilales; family UBA4811; genus GLR113. Next base: position 1,317 of record WSZX01000499.1, on the reverse strand, counting down.
CGCTACTGTTGGGGACTGGCTTTGTGGGCCTGGCGGCTGTCTCCATCCTGGTCAACCTGGTCACGATGCTCCTCCTGGGGACGCTGGCAGTCCGCGCCTTTTTTGTCCCTCGATGGGAGTTCGACGGGCAACTGCAACGAAAGATGGTCGGCGAGAGTTTCCCTTTAATGCTGAACCACCTGCTCCAGACCCTCTTTTTCAGGGTGGACGTGCTTTTGCTCGAACGGCTCGGCGGCAAGGTGATTCAGGCCAGCGGCAACACGGTGGTCGGATGGTACAGCACCTCCTACAAATGGATAGATGCGCTCAACATCATTCCTGCCTTTTTCACCTTTGCCGTCTTTCCGGTACTGAGCCGCCAGGCGGAAGAGTCGACCGAATCGATTCTGCGAACCTACCGGTTGGCAATCAAACTGCTGGTGATGATCTCTTTGCCGTTGGCGGTGATCACGGGCGGCCTGGCGCCCACTCTCATCCGGTTGCTGGGCGGATCCGAATACCTTCCGCACGGGGCGATCGCTCTGCAACTGATGATCTGGTCAATTCCTATCGGATGGATCAACAGCATCACCAACTATGTCCTCATTGCCCTCGGCCGGCAGCGTATGCTAACCCGGGCCTTTGTGATAGGACTGACATTCAATCTGGGCGCCAACCTGCTCCTGTTGCCCGTGTACGACTATCCCGCCACAGCAGTCATCGCGATCTTTTCCGAGTTGGTCTTGGCGGTGGCTTTCTACCACTACATAAAGCCCGTTCTGGGCCCCATCCGGTGGGCGGCGATGCTGTGGCGGCCGGTGGCAGCGGCCGGGGCGATGGCTGCGGTCGGCTTGGCCCTGTCTCAAGCGCATTGGACGGTGGGCATGGCGACCGGCATCGTCGTCTACTGCGGCGCCTTGGCCCTCCTGCGATACTTGACCCCGGCGGAACTGGAACTGCTGGCGAGCATCCTACCCACTCGACCGAGCAAACCAGAGTCTGATCCGCCTTTCCTCCCGCCCGGCGAATAGATCTTCTGACAGGCCACGGATAGCGCTCGCCAGCTTGAGTCAGGACTAGAAAAGGACTCCCCAGCAGCAGGCCCCTCTGCACACATGAGCCAGAGAGGTGTGGGGGAACGGCGTCCCATCTGTTCCTCAACACCCTCTCAGAACGTATTGACATTTTGTCTATAGTCTGCTATGCTATAGGCGATGAGGCGAAGTAGTGGATGATGGGTAGAAGAAGAAGACAGAGAGGACGACGGCACGGCAGACGACGACGGGTGATGAGCTTTCTCCAACCCTGTTTACTGGTGATGCTCCACCAGCGGAGGGC
>WSZX01000069.1 GCA_013139935.1 Ardenticatenales bacterium | reverse complement strand
GGTCGCAGGTCAGACCGAGGCAGACCGCTTCATCGGTTTTGCCAACCTCGAGGTTTGCGCCCAGCATGGCGGCGCTCTCGTATTCCAGCGAGTCCCCGGCCATCCCGGCAAAGCGTCCTTCCTTCAGAGTGCCGAGCTTGGTGCAGGCGATGGGACAGGCCGCACAGGCGACATCCTTGTCCCAGTACTTTTCCCTCTGGGCGGCATCGCCCAACTCGGCCGCGTGCTCGAAACTTCCTCGCTGGAAATTGCGGGTGGGCAGTAGCCCTTCCTCATCGGCCCAGGGAATGGAGGCGGCCGTCCCCCCGACGCGAAAGCCGACAATATAGTCATTGTCCTTCATGTCCGCGAGGGTTCCCTTGAGGTATTCCCGGAACAAGCCCGGATCGGCGACCTCTACCGGCTTGGTGCCGCGGACGACGATAGCCTTGAGGTTCTTGGCCCCCATCACCGCGCCCCCACCGCCTCGTCCTGCCTGCCGGTGGGGGTCACAGTCTATCACCGCGAAATGCACCCGGTTCTCGCCGGCCGGTCCAATGCAGGCGATGCGCCACTCCTTTTCGGGATAATCCGGTCTCAACCGCTCGTAGGTCTGGTAGGTATCCACACCCCAGAGAGCGATGGCATCCTTGAATGCCACCTGGTCATGGTTGATTTCCAAATAAGTGGGCCGGGCTGCCCGGCCGGCAATCAAAACACCGTCATAGCCGGCGTATTTGATCTGTTGCCCGAAAAAGCCACCAAAGTGAGAGTCGGTAAACAGGCGGGTAAGAGGGGATTGAAATACGGTCAAAGAGCGCATAGATGGGGCACGTGTGCCCGTAAGCGGGCCGGCGACAAAGATGAGTGGGTTAGCAGGATCAAACGGCTCCGCCCTTGGATCCTGATACTGGGTCAACAAATAGGCCCCTATCCCCTTGCCACCGATGTACTTATCCAGTACGGTGTCCGGCAAGGAAAAGGTAGACCAATTCTTGGCACCGAGGTCGATTCTCAAGTAGCGATTGTGATAGCTTGACATCTGCTCCTCCTAGGAAAAAAAGATTCAAGAAAACTAGGACTCTTCCAGGACTATCTCATCGATGGAGGGCAATACAACATCAGCATGCGCGCCCAGGAGCGCCTGGTCGCCAGTGCCGGTGAGCACAGCCACTCCAAGCCCAGCACCAGCGTTCCGGGCCATCAGCAGATCAGTGACGGTGTCCCCCACCATGATCGTACGGGCAGGTGCCACACCCAGACGCTCGCAGGTAGCTAACAGTGCATCGGGTGCAGGTTTGGCGGGTACCCCATCGTCGCCGCAGACGATCAGGTCCACCAGGTGAGCGATTCCCAGGATGAGCAAAGCCTCCTCTGTTTCGAACCGGCGATCGGCGGTGATAATGGCCACGCGCACGTCGGCCGCCTTTAAGTGCGTCATGAGACCGGCTATGTCCCCGACAGGGCAGACGAGGTCGGTCAACGGCAGGTTAGCAGCGGTCTCTCGAAAGACAGACCGAGCGCGAGCTTGAGCGTCGGGCCAGGGAACACCGTGTTGGTAGAGGGTGGCGGCAACGATGGTCTCCAATTGGCCCACAGTGGTACTCGTCAGCGGACTCTGCGGTCGCGTCCGGCCCTTCTCGGCGTCATACCCCAGCGAATGATAAAGTGCCTGTCGCAACGCCTCGTCGCTCGTCAGGCGCTCTACCCAGGCCACTGCCATGCGCCCCCACATGAACTCGAAATCAATCAGCGTGCCGTCCTTGTCAAAGGCTACCAGGTCGGCGTCAAAAGACACCCGGCCGATCTTTAGCAAAGCCATAAATCCCGTCCTCTGGGGCGGGTCCAATGCCAGCTCCCACTGATCAGCAAGTTACCGAGCTACCCACTGGCTATACCGGCCAACAGTAAACACTGTTTCCAAGGGAGGGTGTAGAACAACAAGCGAGGCGCCTTCCCCACCCCTGCCTCTCTCTCGCGTCGCCGCCGCCCCCTATTCAACACCGTCTTTCCAGCTAACGAGGGGCTATCCTTCATGGGCATCGGGGCAGCTGGGAAAAGCGAAAACGACACATCATAGTCAAGACAGACAACACCAGAGACTCCCAAGGCCGCATCAAGGGCACCGATCTTGACTAGTCCCATGCCAGCCACCTGATATAACACCAGTATATCACACTTTGGTGGTTTGTCTACCAGAGCGCTTTGGCCTTAGGGAGAGTGTAGAAAAACAAGTGAGGCGCCGTCCCCACCCCTGCCTCTCTCTTCCGTCGCCGCAGCCCCTTCATCAACACCCTCCTTAGGCAGGCGTAGAGTCTTGGGGGGCAGGTGCAGATAGAGACGGCGTGCCCAGGTATTAGGAAGCGTGCACGAGGCTGTGAGGAGGTCGCGCTCGACAAATGATAGGATTGCTCCAGGCCCAGCGGCCGTGGGTATCCTGGCATGCTGCCCGCACATGGCGTTGGTGGTTTTGCAGCCGGTAGCTCGCTTCTGTCAGTGTTCCCCCAGGCGGCGCCGATATCCTGCAACTATTAGGGCCGTCCCCGACAAAGTCCACCAACACCGACGGGGAACATCTTATGGATATGTCCCGCTGCTCAGCATCCAGTTGCAGGTCATGGATCTGGGGGCCGCTGCTGGCGTAAAAGTATCCCTGTTCGAGGGCATCAAGGATTGCTTCTTGGGTTAGCGCAGCCGCCTTGACCCATACCCAGCCCAGGCCAGCATCTTTGCATCCATTTTGCCAGTGCGCGTCATCCACCGCCAATCCCAACACACGTCGACCGGCCGTCAGCAAGTCATCCCAGTGTACGGTCGAGAATCCCCTGCCATTCTCCACCTCACAGCTGCCGTTATAGACCTCTATCCCCATGCAGCCCTCAATTTCCAACAGGTCCTTGGACAGTTGGCCTGACCAGTACGGGTGCGCCACCCACACCAGACCGCCGGCGGCCTGCAATCGGTTGACCGCTTCTTGCATCGAGACGCCCGCCTTTTCCGCCGGTGTGGGCCGGCTCCTCAATCCCAGACCGACCAGGTGGTATAACCCTGCCTGCTGGTCTATGCCCTCCACCTCTATGCCGCTGAGGGTGATAAAGTCGTTGGCCGGCGATTGAGCTTCCGACAGAATGTCGTGGTCAGTCAAGGCCACAAAGTGATACCCCCGACTCTGATACCAGTCAACGACCTCATCCGGCGTCAACGCGCCGTCAGAGGCAGTGCTGTGGATATGCAAGCTACCTTTGAACCAGTAGCCGGGCCGCGTAAAAGGGTTGGCGAAGAGCAAGGGGTCCTAACCCTTCCGGCTCATCAATTGCCGGGCAACTCTTGCGGCGTGAACGGCCGATTTGCCATACCCATCGGCTCCAATCTTGTCGGCCCACTCTTGGTCGACTGGCCCGCCGCCCACCATCACCAAGAACCTATCTCGCAGATTCATCTCTCTCAAGACGTCAATGACCTCTTTCTGGGCCGGCATGGTGGTGGTCATCAGGGATGAGAGGGCGACAATGTCGGCTTTGGCCTCGCAGGCTTCTTCGATGATGTCCAAGGTGGAATTGTCCATCCCTATGTCCACCACATCAAAGCCATTGATCTGCAGGACGGTGGCTACGATGTTCTTGCCAATGTTGTGGACGTCCCCTTTGACCGTCCCCAGCACAACTATCCCCAATCGAGTAATCTGCTTCTTCTGGGCCTTGATTTCGGGGTTTAGGATTTCCATGGCAGCATCAAAGGCATCGGCTGCCATCAATAGTTCGGGGAGAAACACTTCCCCGAGCTCAAATTGCTCCCCAATAACAGCCATCCCCTGCGATAACCCGTGGTCTACCGCTTCCAGGGGATCCATTTGGCTGGCAAGAGCTTGTTCGGCGCTCTCCCGGACCATGTCCTGGTCTCCATCAACGACGGCCGCAGCCAGGTTTTCCAGAATTCGTTCTTGTTCCATTGCTCAATTCTCCTCAATAGGTGTCACATTCTGTGCCAAACTGTTGGCCCGCCACAGCGTTATCAGGAACATGGAGGCAAACAGGCCGGCGCTTAACCAATAGACACTCTTGATCCCGATCATCGGCATCAGCGCATAGGCCAGCGGCGGCCCAATAGCGCTTGTCAAGTCACCCACGGTGAATAGCAC
>WSZX01000203.1 GCA_013139935.1 Ardenticatenales bacterium | reverse complement strand
GGCAAACGCAATTCCATACTCTGCCTTTTCCCACTCTCGCGGCCGTCCAGACGCGTCAGTGACGCAGCGCTCATGCCCGAGTGTCCGAACTCGGGTCCGAATCTCATCCCTTCCACCACTGTCGCCGGGAAAGCACCAAGGACCATCTCGGGGTACAGTCCGAACCGATACCAGGATCGACTTGGCCCCGTCGCTGTTGGATCACACAGGTGTGTTCAGCACCTGCCACTGCTACAACACGCCCCACCCTACTCGGCCAACAGCGTGCCCGAATCCTCAGGGCATAGAGCGCATCGGAAAACAGACGTCACGCCCTTCCCTCTTTTTCCACACCATGCCTAGCGACAGACCAGAACCGGCCGGCTGCTCTCGCGCAGCACCTGGTCCACCGCGCTGCCCAACACCACCTCCACCAACGGGCTGAAGCCGTACCCTCCCATCACAAGCAGATCGGCGGCGTGTTCGCGAGCCAGATTCAAGATCACTTCGGCGACCCGTCCCCGCCCCTCAACGAACCGAATCCGCTCGCTGTCTGCGCCGTGCACCTCCAGATACTTCCTCGCCCAAGCCAGCGCATTCCGATGCATCGGTGCAGCCCTTTCATCAACTACCGTGACCACCGTCAACGCGGTGTTCCAGCGGCCGGTGAGGTAGGAAGCGACAAAGAGCGCCTCGTTCCCCTTGGGGCTACCATCATACGCTAGTAGAGCACGCTCAAAGCGAGAGACCTCTCCCGGCACTGCGAGGACCGGCCGGGGGCAGCTCCGCACCAATGTCCTGAACCCAGATCCCAAACGAGCTATCGGATGCGGCGCAGGAGGGTGCGCCAGCCTCAGCACCACCAGATCGGCCCACCTGGCACCGCGGCACACCTGATGCGCCACTTTGCCGGCTCGGACCGCGAGATGCCCCGGCACCCCTGCTTTCCTACAGCAGCGATCAAAGCGCGCCTGTACCATCAGGGCGCCCTCACGGTTCACTTCTGACTCGTTCGCCACGACATGAAGACCGCGCAGTTGACCACCTTCCCGGCCGGCAATCTCCAGGGCCTGTTCCAGCGCACGCCAGCTATCTCTATCGCCGCTGAGAGGGACCAAGAGGTCTTGAAAGAGAACCTGATCGCCGTCGGGCTCCAACGCCCAGGTTTCGCGCCAATGCCCGGGCGGCGGCCCGGGACCCAGGCCGGCAGGGATCACGGCGTCCAGGAACTTTTTGCCCGCCCGCGCGACCCGTCGCCCCGGCCCGTCGCCATGCTCACTGGCCAGATCCAATACCGCTTCGGCAAGGTCGATCTTCCAATCCAATGACGCCTCCAGCTCCGCCCGGTGCTGGCAAAGCCAGAGGTAGAGGTCCGTCTCAGTCCGGCCGGGAAAATCGCGTAGTACCCCACGTTGGCGTATGATCTCAGCTACCGGCCGGTAGGCCCTATCATACCAGTGAGTTGCCGCCTCCCCGCTGGAAACCGTTCGCCGCTCTCCATTCTCTAGGAAGCGGCGGTGCGCCTCAATACTGGCCTCCAACAGGCCGTATCGACCGGGGGCGGTCACCGTCCAATCCACTTCCGGGTACAGTTCATCCAGGCGGGTCCTTTCGAGAAAGCCGGCATACTCGGCCTTGACAATCAACTCGTCCGGTCGGACATCAGGCGAGAGAGGGACCCTGGTGTGCACCTCGGTTACATTTGCCCGAATAGTGGGTACGCCTAACTGGCGCGCCACGGATACACGATGATTACCATCAAGCACAAAGTAGACGCCGCCAATCAAATAGACCTCAATGGGCGGCCATCCCTTCATGTCAATCACCCGCGCCTTAACGCGCGCCCACCGGTCCTCGGCGCTGTCCCGGCGAGGGAGAAAGCTGCGCGAGAACTCGGCATAGCGCCCTACGCTCCCCACAATGGCGTCCAGTGGGACCTCTTGCAGACCCCGTGCTGTTCCCCCCCCAGCCTTGAGTCTCGTGCGCACATCCTCGTAGGAGAGAAGATCGGCCGGCCGGCCGGTCAGTTTCGCGATGAGTCGTTCCAGGTCGGCGCTGCGCCGTGCGCGGCGAAAGTCCCGCACCGCCAGATTATAGCCCAGTCGGTTCGGATCGATCATGACAGCCACTCTGCCCGAACGCTCATGCGATGGGCGCTGACTACCGCGATTCCCATGGCGGCCGGCCGGGTGCTCCCTCCAATGAACTCAGAATCGGTTCCGCGAACTCGGGGTACACATCCGGCAGCGCTCGCAGCATGCCAAAGCAACCCGCCAGCATCATGTCACCATACGGGACAGCAAAATACGGCCGGTGGCGGCTCGAACGCATCATGCTGCGTCGCGGGCCGGTGACGACGACACCATAATCATCGGCTGGCCAAGCCATGGGGGTACTGTGATACAAGAGTGCACCATGCCCCTTGTCGGCAAACACCTCGGCATGTGTCAGCCTAGCCTCCATCAAGCCCTCGACTAGATCGTCCAGCCGCTGCGTGGTCACTTCGCCGGTGTGATGTTCAAAAACCCCTTCGATGCCGGCCGGACCCAGACGGAAAACTAGGCAGTGAAAGTTGCCGATATTGGCAACCATGATCTGTTCCCGGGAGCCCACGCTCGGGTCCAGCGTGGCGCCCAGTACCGCCGCCGGCGCAGTGTCCATCACCATCAGCGGGAGGTCCAGTTCCTGCGCCGACTCGGCCACCGCTTGCATCCGGGTCATGACAGAGGGCACGTCCTCAGCCCGAAATGCAAAAGTGCTCAGCCTGTTCCGCGCCCGAATGCGTCGATCCAGGTAGTCAAAACGAAACTGGCGGTCCGAGTAGCCGGGAGGCGAGTCGCCGTGGTCGAAAACGGCCACCGCCAGAACATCGGGATCCAGTCGATAGCCAAATCCCGCTAGAGCGGCTACGATCGCACGATAGTCGAAATCCCGCAGCTCCAGCCGCACCACGTCCTCGCTGAGGGCAGCCGCCTCATCGTCACTCACCAGGGTGACTCCCATCTTGCGCTGCACCGCCTCCAGGTCGTCGTCAAACGTGCGGGCCGCGGGCGGTGTCGCGTACAGCGGGCAGCCGGCGCGCAAATGATCGGTCGCCGCCCAGCTCACCGGCCCTCCGCCCATCAGCCGGCCCGTAACTACCACCGGCTGTCCCCGGCGAGTCGCTTGGCGGATGCGATTGTGGAACATCATGGTGGGGGACGGGACAACCAGCTTGATCCCGTTTTCCAGGTCCAGATCGGAATCGTACAGAAAAACGTCCAGAGTCCCGGTGCCGATATCTACTGTCAATGCCTTCATCGCGCGATGCCTCCCGTAGGTCGCCATTGTCCCACACGTCGCTGAACGGAGCAACTGAGCAAACCGATCAACCCGATCGCGTGGCACGTTTCGCGCCCCAGATCCATTCCCACGAGTTTCCCGCTTGCAGCGCGGAACCGCAGAGTGAACGGCGCCATGTCTGTTTCTCGACACTCTCGCCCGCCGGTTTGCGCTCCTTCCGTCCGTATGGTAGACTGCCCTCGCTCAATTGGGAGGCGTGAGGGAACAAGCGATATCCTACGTCACCTCCGAGTCTGCTGTTTCGGCAAGGGCCAGCAGGCGTTCGCGAATGGGTCTCCAGCCGTCATATACCGTGACCGAACCCGCCTTGCGAGCCACGTACAGTGCATGTCTGGCCGGGGTTGCGGCCGGCCAGCCGGGCGTTGCGCCTAGGAGATCCTCCTGATCATCCAGCCACTGGCCAGCCGCGGGTGAGCAAAGATCGGTGCATGTCCTCCCACGAAAGCCGTCTTCAGAATGGCGTGTGTCAGACGACAACGGGAACAGATAGTAAAGAGGCGCATTCGCCGCTGGTTGCACGTCCCAAGACGGAGGAGACATGATCTCCCTTGACAACGCCGCTACTTCCTGGCCCAAGCCGCCGGTAGTGGTGCAGGCCATGGCTCACTTTCTCAACGAGGTCGGCGCCAACCCAGGCCGTTCTGGCCATCGCCTCTCGGTAGAGGCGGGGCGCATCG
>WSZX01000430.1 GCA_013139935.1 Ardenticatenales bacterium | reverse complement strand
CCAGAATCCATGCCGGTAATCACGACATAGAAATGTCACATATAGCCCTACGCGAAAGGCTTAAGGGTGACAGACATCTCCGCTATGTTGCGAATTGGCGCCCCCTCTGCCCCATCCGTAACGCTGCGCGCTAGATCAGTCAGCAGCGTCACTCCCAGATTGAGAAGAGCGCTCTGGCTGACATGAATCTGGAGCCTCAACCTGGCACGTATCTCGCTCAACCGCACCGCCTGCTCGGGCGAGAGGTAGACTGTTGTGGCGCGGGCACCAAGCTGGGAGCCAATCTCCAGGTTCCAAAACAGGTACAATGCTTCCAGGTCAACGACGCCGGCCGGCAAGACACCTTCGTCCCGTCCGAGCGCAACCGCCATCTCCGCCGTTCTTTGCCCCACCAGGTCTACACCCAACCCGACCAATTCCGATTGGGATGCCTTTAGAAGGGGAAATCTTTCGCGCAACGAGAGCAACCGACGGTGGACGGCGCCATCCATTTTGAGAAATATCTTGACTCTGTTCCGTCGCGGCCGGCCTCGGCGCTCTTCCCCCACTTCATACAGCTCGCGCCGGGTACCTCTATAGCGAGATTCAGCCATCCACATTACCTCGACATGGCGAAAATCTGTTCACGGAATCGTTCGCCCTCGCGCTTGGTCCAATCCTCCACCAGTGCTCCATCAATCAGCCCCACTCCCCGCTGGTGGGCATCCAGGCACAGATTGAGGCAGATAATCACAATACTGCGTGGCACCCCACTGGTGAGGAGGTAGATGCGGGTGGTGGCATCGGCGGTAAACAACGTCTCACGCCGCCCGGCCGTCAACATCCGATATCGTATCATCCCACCGGTATCATCGGGGCCGAGCGCATCCAGAGAAAGCACGATGGCGGCCCGCGAGTAGAGTGCGGTCGCTCGGCTGAGCTTCCGCTGCAAGGAGGGCATCCCCAACATGACGATCTGAAGCAGCTTGCCCTCCGGCCGTTCGAAATTCAGCATCTCCCGCAAGGTGGCAAAATGAGGTGGCGACAACTCTTGCGCCTCGTCGATGATCAAGACTGCATTCCGCTGGTCTAGCGCATAATGGTCCAGCAGCATCGCCTTGATGGTGCTCATCTGCTCACTGATCGATCGCCGATGCTCGAGATCAAACTCCTCGGCAATCATCCTCAGTAGGGGGAGCACGCTCCTGGTGATTCCCTTGCCCACCTCCACCTTGGCCACCAGAAAGCCGCCCTCTCGATAGCGATGTTCCAGCCAGTTCGCCAGGCTGGATTTGCCGGTACCGATGGGTCCGTAGATGACCGAGAGACCCTGCCGAGCTTCGACCATGAAGCTCACTTTGGCAAGGATTTGCTTCGCCTCACTCGACAAGTACATGAAACGCACATCAGGCGAAAGACTGAAGGGAGGCTCGGTCATCCCAAAATCGCTCCACCAGTCGATTTTCACATTAGGAAGTGCATCGCTGCCAGTTAATCGATCAGCCATTCTGTTTTCCCTCCTCGTGGCAATTATAGCACAAATCGCGCTTTTCCGCACTACTTCCAGCGCAACATCCCCTATAGCTGTGGCCCGGCATACCGGTCAAGCCCATATCATTACGTCTACTTGTCAAATATTGCCTTTTGCAGTATGATAGAGTGTGGAATAATGGCATTGCTTCACACCGAGCCATGTAGTTACAGCGACGCTTTTCGCAATAGGCTGGCTAATTTGAGCTCCCCCGAGCAGGTATGGCGGCAGGTGCTGGACGAACTCGGTCTCCAGATGCCACCGACGACCTTTGACGCATGGCTGCGAGATACTCGGCTAATGTCCGTCGAGGATGGCATCTGGAGGATTGCGGTCAGTACTCCCCAAGCCCAGCAATGGCTAAGCAGCCAGCTACATTCGCTCGTCAAGCATGCCTTTGACAGCGTGCTGAGCCACCATGGAAAGCGCCCTGCCAGCCTTCAATTCGTCGCCGCTGCCTCCGGCTCGGCACGGCCGGCAGAGGATGCCCCACTCCGCCCCAACGAGGTCGCCTACCAGTTTGTCGACTTTGATCTATATGACCGCGGCTGGCTCAAAGTCCCTCACTACTATGAACTCTATTGGCAGCCAGTTCTTGGCTACCCCGCCTATTCCTTTTGGCGTTATCAGCAGTTGGTCAACTGGACCCGCCATGGCAACTATACGCGCGGCCGGATCATCGATCTCAGCCGGGCCGCCGCGCATGTCGGAGTGGACCGGAAGATACTCAAAGGACCAAAGGGAGGCCAGATCGGCGGTGAGCTGGCGGAGCTGAGAAACCACGGAATTGGCAACTTTCAGGTGCACGGTCAGGGACGTCACACTTCCTACAGCGGTCGGGTTCTCCGCACATTGCCTCTCCTCTCCCCGGCTCAGGCCGAGGTTCTTCCGGCGCCCATTCAGGATGAGCATGCCCGCTGGCTGGTCGACGCCGGGTTCGATCTTGATCGTTGGTACAGCATCTCGGAACCCTCGCTTGCCGGCGAAACCTCAAGCGACCTCGAGACATTTGTCCGGCCGGACTGGGAGAAACTAGAGCCCCTCGGATACCTGGTCAGCCCATCGTACTATGATCTTTTTCTGCAGCCGCTGCTAAAGTCGGCCGGATACGGAATCTGGCGACTGCTCAAGTGTCTGTATTACGCCCCCCGCGAACGATACACTCGAGAGCGACGAATCACCATAGACGAGATCGCTAGCCGGCTGAGATGCCATCGCCAGGCGATCACCGGGTGCAACCGGCGGCGTGATGGGCAACGGTATTGGCAACCAGGCGCCTTTGATATCATGCAGGAGCACAGGATCGCGGGAATAAAGGAGGAGGGTAGCGGCCGGCAACGCACCTACCGAATTCGCGCACTCAACTCACCGCAGATATTGACTCCATCCCAAGTCGATCGATTACCTGCTGTGCTGCACGACGCCCACGACATATGGATTGAACGAGCAAGGTTGGATCTGGAAGCCTGGAGGCAACTGGAACTCCCCATCCTGTCCGACCAGGACGATGTGCGATAGACAACCAGAGATGTGCAAGAGGAAACGAAAGATATGCAGGTAAGAAAGAACAGGAATGACAGATGTGCAAACGGTAACCAATCTGTGCGAGAGCCATAATAGAATAAATATAAACACAAAGAAAAAGAAGTATCAATTAGTATCTATGGATCGATCTGATCAGGCACACTGCTCTGCCAGCCAAACACTTTTGGACAAACAGAAAGAAACAAGTACAATGATCTTGGCTTACGTTCGACAGTTGAGCGATTTCAATCAAATGGGCCATTTTGAGGACCATGAACCTGTCAATAGCCACCCAAAACGATGTCAAGACGGGCGAATCTCGGCGAGTTGGCGGGATGACAACCTTTCTTGGTGACCGATTTTCAATTCGATTTCGGCAAATGTCTCATCTCTGCTTTTTTTCGCCTTGGTTGCCTCTGGCACATCTCATCGAAGGTTGGTGCCGTAAGGTGTCTTTCCGGGACACTCGGACTCGACTATTCCGGGGTCAATCTGTCTGTGGGACTCTTGGGTCGGGCTTACACGTATGACGCGGAGAATCGTTGTAACAAACGCAAAGGGCGGCGTCGGCAAGACCACCACGGTCTTGACCTTGGCTGCTGGACTTGAGGTCGCTGGCCGCCAACGTGCTCGGCCGTGGCGAATTCTGGTGATAGACGCTGACCGCCAGGCACATGCGACTCTGATCTTGACAGGGCGGAACGATTTTGGGCGCGATGGATCTCTGGCCGGCCTGATCGAGAGTGATCTGTATGACGGTTCGGAGCTTGAGCGAAGAGTGGTACCATCCACGTGGAGCCCGAATATCCACGTCTTGCCGGCCGATAGAGCCTTGGCCAAGACCGATGAACATCTTATTCTGCTACCTCGAAACGAGTATCGCTTGTCCGAACCAGTGGCGGCGGTGCAGCATCGATATGATTGGATCCTGATCGATACGAGTCCTACCTGGACGGGGCTGTCGGTTTGTGCATTGATGGCGGCCGATGAGGTACTCATTCCGCTCGACCTTCGATATCTCGGCCTACAAGGACTCGTGCGAATGGTCGATGACTTGTTGGAGCTACGCAGAGCGTATCGTCACGAGCACTTGTTCATACTGGGTGTCTTGGTTACCAAGTTTGACGGAAGGCTCAAGGGGATGGAAGAGTCGTTGCGCAGCTTGAGGGACAGTAGCATGAGTTCCTTGTTGTTCAAGACGATTGTCCCGGAGAACGTGGATATAGATTATGCGCAGCGCCGCCATCTGGATATCTTTTCATACAATCCGCGGGCGGCGGCCGCTATTGCCTATGCTCAGGCCCTGGTCGAAGTCGTGGAACGGGGTAGAATGACACGCGATGTGCGGGAGGCAACAACATGACCCGGCGAGGTGACAAGGTGTCCGCATACGATGCACTGGAGGGACTGGCGCAGCTTTCCGAACTGGCCAGGCGTCCCGACGTGTCGGGGGATGAGCACGGTGTGGTAACTCTTCCGATTCGCGACCTCTTGCCGGACCCTCTCCAGGCGCGGCGAGTGCTGCCGGCAGGACTTCGTGGCCGCTTTCTGGCCGGCGAACTGGCGCCGGTGGAAGCATTGAATGCATGGCGGGAGCTTGCATCGGAAGACGCGATGGAAGGAGAGGTGCTTGAGGCGCGTGTCGTTCGACTGGCGCGTTCCCTGCAGGCGCAAGAGCAGATCAACCCGATCACGGTACAATCGGTGAGAATCGGGGATCATGAAAGGTACATGATAGAAACGGGCGAACGCCGGTGGTGGGCGCACTGGTGGCTGGTTGGGCTTGAGAAAGATACGCGGTTTGAGATGATTCAGGCAGTGGTGGTTGCGCAGGCCAGTGCCTGGCGACAGGCAGCGGAGAATCTACAGGGAGAACCGCTCTCGGCGGTGCAGGAGGCTTGCCAAGTGGCGCGGCTGGTGCTGCTTGAGGGAGGCACCAGTCCGGGCTACTCATTGAAATGGGGTGAGTCGGCGCCGGTGGTCGAATTAGATGAGGGTGGAATGGGGTACGGCTTTTACCGGCGCGCCTTGGCACGACGGATTCCTCAAGGTGCCTGGCCATTGATCGAACAGGCAACGGGCAAAGGAACCCGATACTGCCAATACTTGCTCGGGCTCTTTCGCTTGTGCGATGAAGCATTGGAAACGGCCGATCGTGCCGGGATCACCGAGTCTCAGCTTCGGCCGCTGGCCTCTGCTGGAGCGACGCCGGAGCGGCAACAGCGAATCGTGCGTCTGGTCGTTCAATACGGTCTGGGCCGTGACAAGGTCGCCAGCTTGGTGGGCGCCGCTGATCTGGATGCAGCTGAGGCCAATCTGGCTGACGATCACGGGATCGGGCTGCGAAAGCCGCGGACCATTCGTTCGCCCGAGACGATCGTTCTGGATCGGCTGGCTGGCATGTCTCGTTTGCTGGACCGTACCACTCGTTCTGAGCCGTCTATTCTGCAGGTCGTGACGCGCAGAGTGGTAGAAGATGGCAGCGTGTCAGATCGGCTGGCTGAGATTGAGAGCCTGCACTCTTTTCTGGGTTTATTGATTCAGGAGTTAGACCGGGAGGTGAGTGCGGGGCCGGCCAGTTCGGATACGGAGAGCTAGCGGCCCGGGTTGCGAACCATGGTTCGCAACCTGACGGAGACCAGTTAGAGGGTGTAGAAAGACAAGCGAGCCGCTGTCCCCCCTGCCTCTCTCTCCCGTCGCCGCAACCCCCTTTTCAACACCCTCAGTTACGAACCATGGTTCGTAACTGGATGGTTCCAATCTGCGTTTCGCGGGTTACCGGCCGGCGTGGCGGGGATGTGTCTTTCTTGTTGGGGGGGGGGCGAAGCGAAGACATAGTTCAGGGACAGGTAGGGAGAGGATAGACAGTTGGCCTGCATCCGCGTTTGTC
>WSZX01000425.1 GCA_013139935.1 Ardenticatenales bacterium | reverse complement strand
AGAGTTGGGGCGCCTTGCCCCAATTGCCAAGCCCACCCGCTTTCAGGTGCGAAATCTCTACCCGGCAGCCTGACTCCTCGCCGATGCGAACCGCTTCGCCGACAGCCTCAAAGAGGGTCTGAGCTTCCCCCCGTATGTGGGTGGCATAGAGGGCCTCGTGCCGTGCCAGCACACGGCCCAGGCGGACGAGTTCCTCGGTGGTGCTGTAGGCATCGGGCGGATATTCCAGACCGGTGGACATGCCGAACGCTCCCTCGCTCAGGCACCGATCCAGCAACTCCTCCTGGGCCACCATTTCCTCTTCCGTCGGGGGGCGATCTGTCGCGCCCATGACAGCTATGCGCAACGTGGCATGGCCGACGAGAGGCGCCAGGTTGACGCCCAATTGGCGCCGGCGCAGTTCATCCAAGTAGTCGCCAAAAGAGGTCCAGTCCCAGGTCAGGGATTCCGATCCGCCGATGCCCAGCGTGGTTGACAAATAATCCAGTGCCTCCTGGCGATGAGCATCCGACATGGGAGCAGCCGTAGCGCCACAGTTCCCGGTGACCTCGGTGGTGATGCCTTGGCGGATTTTGCTTTCGGCACGTGGGTTGATCATGATGGTGAAATCAGAGTGAGAGTGAATGTCTATGAACCCCGGCACTACCACCAGGCCATCGGCTCGGATGTTCTTTTCCTCATCAACAGCAACAAGGTCGCCGATGACGGCGACCTTGCCATTGCGGATTCCTATGTCGGCCCGGAAAGCTGGCTTTCCGGTGCCATCAATCACGGCGCCACCTCTGATAGTCAACTGGAACATAACGGCGTCCTCGTTTCATAGGTTCTTCAGCCGGGGATCGAGAGCGTCGCGCAGGCCATCGCCCAGCAGGTTAAAGCCCAGCACGGTAAGCATGATGGCGATTCCCGGAAAAAGGGTGACCCAGGGGCCAATTACCAGATATGCACGACCGCTGGCGAGGATCGACCCCCAACTGGGTGTGGGGGGCTGCGCACCCATGCCCAAAAAGCTCAAAGTTGCCTCGATCAAGATGGCATCGCCCATCATCAGCGTGGCCATGACGATAACCGGAGAGATGATATTGGGCAAGATGTGACGGAACATGATGCGCCAATCGCCGGCGCCAATGGCCTGGGCAGCCAAGACGAACTCCCACTCGCGCAAGGAGAGCACCTGGCCTCGCACCACTCGAGCGAATCCTCCCCAATAGACCACACCCACGGCAATCATCACGTTGGTTAGGCTGGGGCCCAATACGGCGATGAGAAAGATGGCCATTAGAATGGTGGGGAAGGCCCAGCTAATGTCCACTATGCCCTGAATAAGGTAGTCAATTCGCCCGCCGAAATAGCCCGCGATTGCGCCCAGGCTGATGCCCACTGCCGCCGAGACGGCCGTGGCGATAATCCCAACTTGCAGAGAGACACGCGACCCATGAATGATGCGACTGAGCATGTCACGACCGAACTCGTCAGTACCTAGCACGAACTCCCGACCTGGTGAGAGCAAGCCCTTGCGAAGGTCCTGCTCATCAATCCCTTGGCGCGCAGTCAAATCAGCCGTCAGAGCCATGAGCAACAGCAGCCCGATCAGCACCAGGCCGATCATCGCGCCAGGGCTTCGGCGCAAACGAGCCCATGTGCTGACTCGTTTTCCGCGACGCGGTTCCTCTGCTGATTCCAAGACGATTGCTGCCTTGGGGGTTTCTTGCGTTTCTTCCATGAGATTCACCAGTCTCAACTTCTCTAGATCACACGGGCGAAAGGACTAGTGGCGAATGCGTGGATCGATAATCACGTAACTAATATCGGCCAAGATGTTGCCCAGGATGATGGCCAGGGCCAAGACAAACATGGAGCCCTGCAAAACAGGGAAATCGCGGGAGTTGATGGCCCGCAACATCATGTTCCCGATGCCGGCGCGCGCAAAGACGCTCTCTATAACGACGGCTCCACCCACGATATAGCCCAGGTCGAGGCCCATCAGAGAAATGATGGGAATCAGCGAGTTGCGCAGTGCGTGGCCAAGCACCACGACTCTCTCCGACAGCCCCTTGGACCGCGCCGTGCGGATGTAATCCTGGTCGATGACCTCCAGCAGACTGGAGCGAGTGATGCGGGCAATCCGGCCCACGCGAGGAAGTCCCAGAGCCAGAGCGGGCAAGATCAAGAGTTTTATCTCCCCGTACCCGCTGGGCGGAAACCACTTCAAGTGTACCGCAAAGGCATAGATCAGCAGCAGCCCCAGCCAAAAGCCAGGCATAGAGACCCCAATCAGAGCCACCATCATGGAGAACCAATCAAAGAACGAGTTACGATTCAAGGCTGCAATCACGCCTAGCGGGATGGCACAAAGATAGGCCAGAGTGAAGGCTGCCAGACCCCGCTCTGCTGTGATGGGTCATTTCTCCAGAACCATCTCTGCGACTGGGCGTCTATTGAGAATGGATTGTCCCAGGTCTCCTCGGGCGACATGGCTCATGTAGATGACAAACTGGACCGGCAATGGTCTATCTAGTCCAAGTTGTGTGCGAACGCGATCCCGGACTTCCTCGGATGCAATCGGCCCAACGATCACGTCCACCGGATCGCCAGGGGAGAGATGTAGTGCCAGAAACACAAGAAGTGCTGTTATGATGAGAACGGGTAT
>WSZX01000030.1 GCA_013139935.1 Ardenticatenales bacterium | reverse complement strand
CCCTGGCCGCCACTCTGTTGAGCATCGCGGCCGGCATGGGCCTGTGGGTCACCGCGAATCGCGTCCCGAGCAGGCTGGGACGGGAAGTGACCCGCGCCATGGGCGCGTTGGCAGCGTCCGTGCTGGTGGGGACAATCGCCGCCCTGGTAGGATGGTGGGTGCTTGGTGTTATCGTTTTCGCCATCACCGTGTTGCTCATCGGTACCATCATCGGATTCTTTATCAACCGACCCGACCGCGCGTAGATCCGCTGCTGAGCCGGCCGTTCTCACAGCCAACACCGGCTGCCGGCTGCCCTCCTGATGAGACCATCCCCCCTTTCGCCACGGTGGATGCCCCGGCCAGGTTCACCCCGGCCCTGGTTCTCATCGTTCTCCTCCTGTCTCTTCCCGCCGGCCCTAGTCGTACCCCCCTGCGACTCGTCCCCGCCCGCTCTCGGCGGGCGCGATGGCTTTTCGCCGGTCATCAAACCGGGCAGTCATTCCTCTGCGACTCCCAAGAGGCGCTCGTCAGGTGGATAACAGACTCTCGCGGGCCATCCGATACGCTGAATCGCATGACAACCGGCGAGCCTACCGCATTCTGCGTGAGCTGTTGCGCGACGACCCTGACAATGAAAGCGCGTGGCTTTGGATGTCCCAGGTGGCGCGCAACGATCGCGAGCGAGTGGTTTTCCTCAGACAGGTGCTGCGGATCAACCCGCACAACGAGGCGGCCATACGCGGACTGGACCATCTGGGATCGCCTTTGGCGACAACCGCGCCCGGGGATCGGGTGTCGGTCCCTGGAGAGGAGCAAAGCGCTTCCGAGATCGTTTTGGCGGCCGATCAAATCAAAGGAACTGCCGTATCAACGAAAAAGGGCTCCATCTCCGGCGCCCTTTCCAGGGCCGCCAAGTATACAGCTCTGAGGGCGGTTTCTCTCCTCGTCGCGGTCGTCGTCGCCGTCTACCTGACCATTGTCATCGCCAACATGGGTGGACACGTTGACAATATCATCCGGGCAGGCATCGATCAGGCGATCGCCGGTATGGCCATGGGTGGGTGGCTGAAAGACGTGCCCACGGAAGAGAAATTCGAGATCATTGAGCAAACCGCCGAGGCAATGGCAGAGGCCCGCGGTTTGAATGAGCCGTTCATGCTACGCAGTTTCCGCTGGCTTGCCAATGGCCTGACGCTCGATTGGGGAGAAGCCAAGAGAGCCTACCGAGGAAGCAGGTCGAAAGTGGTCTCGCAGGTCATCCTGGAGGCCCTTCCGCGTTCCTTGCTCATGTTTGGCGCGGCGAATTTCTTTCTATTTTTCGCCAGTGTCTTCCTGGGCCTCCCCCTCACCAGGAAATTCGGCAGTTGGCTGGACAAGATCGTCATCGCCCTTTCACCCCTCTCCTCTGCCCCTGCCTGGGTTTACGGCGTGCTCCTGAATCTCATCGTTGTGAGGTTGCTGGGCGTCTTTTCCCTCGGCAGAGCATTCGATGCGTGGCCGGCCGAGTTCACCTTGGCGTACATTCCCTTTGTGATCCGGCAAATGATCTTGCCCTTTCTAGCCATCTTCCTCAGCGGGTTGTTCCAGGCCATCTACGCCTGGCGGACTTTTTTTCTGATCTACTCCCAAGAGGACCACGTCGAGATGGCCAGGGCCAAGGGCTTGAGATCCGGGGTGATCGAGCGGCGCTACATTCTGAGACCTGTCCTACCCACTCTCATTACCAGCTTTGCCCTGCTTCTGATCAGCCTCTGGCAAGAGGTCATCGCCCTGGAGTACTTTTTCGACATAGCAGGAATCGGTCAACTCCTTGTTCTCGCTATCCGGTCGTTCGATATTCCCATGATCGTGGGTCTCGTCGTCACTTTCGCCTACCTCCTGGCCATCACCGTCTTCCTCCTTGACATCATCTACGCCCTGACCGATCCCCGAGTGCGGATTGCAGGCGCCAGCCAAACGGTCAGACCGGCTCGTCTGAAAAAGAAGAGACGTTTCCGGGTCTGGCCCCTACGCAGACCGTTGAGCCGCACCAGGCGTGCCTTTCCGCCCCGCCCGGCTCTGACTCGGTCCATTCCCCAGGAAGAAGAAGCTGCCTTCTCAGATCAGATAGAGGTTCCACGAAAGGGAATAAGCGATTGGATTCAACCCCTTCAGAGCGCGCTTGGAAAGGTCGCGCGCTACCCGTCGGCCGTAGTTGGCCTGGCGATCATCGCTGTCTTGATCGGCATGTCGATCTATGCGCTGATTGCCATTCCCCGCGATGAAGCGATTGCGCTCTGGCGCGGGGAAGGAAATCCCTGGTACCGAAACCCGGTAAACGCGCCGCCGGCTTGGGTTAACTTATTCCGGAGGGATGATCTTCCCAACACCATCGTCCTGGACAGCCGCGACAACCCGGAGAGCAAGAGCTTCACGGTTGTTTCAGAGGGGATGACAGAGATAACGATTTCGTTCCCCTTTGACTACCCGTACGGTGCATTCCCGCAAGACATGACCATCTACTTTGAGGCCCAGTATGACGCAAAAATGCCACATCTCTCTCTTTCCTGGCTGACTCCTGATGGGAGAGAGATCGAGATGGGGAGCTTTTCGATTCCCAGAATCGATGCGTACCACCTGTCGGGCGACAGCCGCCTCCAGCGCAGGCTGGATGGGCAACGTCTCCCACAGGCGCTGTTTTCCGACCCGACGGCCGAAACGCCGGTTCCCCTCCCGGGCGCCTATGAACTGCGGATCAGTGCGCTCGTATTCGAAGAGGGCGCCGATCTGGAAGCCGAGTACGTGCTCTACGGGCAGGTTCATGGGCTGGCGGGAACCGACGTCAACCGCCGGGACTTGCTGGTGGCGTTGCTCTGGGGAGCGCCGGTTGCCCTATCCTTCGGGCTCCTGGCAGCCATTGGCACTTCTATCAGCACCATGGTCATTGCGGCGGTCGGTGTCTGGTTCGGCGGGTGGGTGGACGAACTCACCCAGCGGATCACCGAGATCAACATGATTCTGCCCTTTCTTCCCGTCAGCATCATGATCTACACCCTATACTCCAAGAGTTTCCTGGCCATATTGGGAGTCACTGTCGCCCTGAGTATTTTCGGCAGCGCCATCAAGAACTACCGAGCCATCTTTCTGCAGGTCAAGGATTCCCCCTACATCGAAGCTGCCCGGGCCTATGGCGCCGGCGACTGGCGGATCATCTTCCACTACCTGATCCCCCGGATTGTTTCCGTGTTGATTCCGCAGATGGTCATCTTGGTGCCCGGCTATGTATTCCTCGAGGCGACGCTGACCTTCCTGGGTGTCAGCGATCCGGTCCTCCCCACCTGGGGCAAACTGCTGGTAGACGCCTTTACCTACGGCGCTCAGCGTGGCGTTTACCATCTGGTGCTGGAGCCGCTCGGGCTCTTGATGTCGACCGGTCTCGCCTTTGCCATGATAGGCTATGCCCTGGATAGCATCTTCAACCCAAGACTCAGAGAGGCCTAGCGCCCCAACTCCACTTTCCTCACCTGCACCACCTGCGCAGGGCAGGTACTGCGTGCCCGCAGGCGCAAGTGTGTGCAGCAGCGGAACTGCAGAGGGGACAGCGCCTCGCTTGTATTTCCACACTCTCATTGATGATAGAATACGAACTGGGCTTCGGACATGAGTTCGGACACAACCTGTTTTCGCGACCGTGTCAAGGGATTGGGGGGTATACCCCCCGCTTGCCCTTTCTAGGGAGGCCAGCAGGCGGAAAATGACGATTGTCCGAACTCTTGTCCGAACATCAGTACGAACTCTTGACCGAATGGCGGCCGCGGTCTACAATTGACTGGCTGATCAAGCGCGAGTCCTCCGCCTGGAATGAACCGCTCTCAAGGAGACATGCATGCCTGGCAGAACCCGACTGATTGTTATCGCCACCCTCGCCCTTGCTACCCTCATCCTCGCCGCGTGTGACACCGCCACCATTCCCGTCACTCGCCTGGTGGAGGTGGACAAGGAGGTAGTAAAAGAGGTCGAGGTCACTCGAATTGTGGTGCAAGAAAAAGAGGTCGAGCAGACGAGAATCGTCACAGTTGAGGTTACTCCCACGCCCACTCCGATTCCCACCGGTGGATACCTGATCACCGCTCTTAGCGAGGATGCAGAGACATTCAACCCGATTTTCGCCATTGACGACTCGTCGATCTTTATCAGTTCGCTTCTCTACGGGGGAATGTTCCAGACCGATCCCCATACCGGCGAACCGATCTGCCACTTTTGCTCGAGCTGGGAATCAAACGATCGAACCTTTACCTTTGCCCTGCGGGATGACATTGTCTGGAGCGACGGCGAACCGGTGTCGGTTGACGATTTCATCTACACCTATTCGGCCCTGCTGTGGGGCGTTGCCAATGAGACCCTGGCCAGTTCCCACCGGGAAGCCGTGGAAGCGATTGATTCGATAACCAAGATCGACCAGTGGACAGTGGCAGTAACCATGCAGGACCAGGACTG
>WSZX01000232.1 GCA_013139935.1 Ardenticatenales bacterium | reverse complement strand
GAGGCAATGCCGACGACGATCAGTATCGTGAGAAAAAGGCCAAGTAGAATGGGCAGGACGAGTCGCAGCCACCTGCTTCTAGTGCGCGGCCGAGCCTGGCTACCATTCAGGTTCTGAGTCAACATTGTGTCCTCCGGTCGGTTAATGAAACCACTCGATTATAAATACCAGGCTCACAGCCTGGATAATATCCATGCACAGGCGTAGCCATTGGCACGCCTGACTACTACTAGTCTAACAGAGATGGGTAACTGATAGGTAAATAGAAAGTCAAATTTCCGGAAAATCGCCTGATTGGATCGAGGCTCCGAAACGATTGGGATGAGGCAGGGGAGGCGGTCCGGGAATCAAATCCGTCCGACACTGTCTGGGCAACGGGTGCTTCCGTTCCTGGATCGGCCTGCAGCAATAGCCTGCCGGAGAGAGAATTCGGAAGTTTCCAGCCAACGGTGCCTTTTTGTTGGCATGGCTGCTCTCATCGGGCGAAATTGGTGGCAAGATCACGCTCCGAAACTTCCGAATTCTGGGGAACCCGACCTGGCGCCCGGCCGCCGGCGAACTATGCCCCAGACGGCCGTCATTGCCGGGGGGGGGCGTTGGATCAGCGACGAGAAACGCCAAGCCGGCCGCCGGGCCGGCGTGTCAAATCAAATGATAATGTTACCGAACGGAGATCGTTCTATCAAATGATAATGTTACCGAGACTAGTCTCCGTTATGTAAACGTTAAGGAGTTTACCCTATTTGCGTGTACGTCTCCTCCAGCAAGCTTAAAAAACTCGACACGATTGTCCTCCTGCTCCTGGCTTGCCGTGCAGCCTGGTAGCACTACCATCCCGTTGAGAAGATCTCAAATAGTAGTAGTAGGGGCTGTGGGTATGTGGGCAACTGCGGCTTTTTCTTTTGCAGTTGCCCACATACCCACAGCCCGGCTCCTAATTCGCGCAACCGGCGATCAGGAGGGTTTGATAGACGTCTTCGGTTTGCCCAGGTGTGGCGCCAGGCATAGATAGAATCCTCCCAATTGTATCATGTATCTCCTGCCTCAACTGACGAGGGTTTGTTTGATCGCGTAGGACCTCAAGAGCCCCCCGTCGTTCTTCCGGGAGGATGTTGGTGGTAATCAGTCGGTCAAGCGGTGTTTGAGCCTGATCATGACGTCGTTTGATTCGCGAGCCTCCGTTTTCCTGGGTGACCACGATCTTCTCTTCTAGGCGCATGACGGGTTGAAAGAAATTATAGTAGGTCCACATCTTGTCATAGAGCAAGTTGAGGGCGTTTGTTTTGGCTACCGTGTCCAGCCGCTCATACCCAAAGTAAGCGCGAACCAATGTACTGTTCTTTTGCTCGACAAAAGGTTGATCATTCTTGTGGTGCGGGCGGCCGCGGGAGAGCTCTACGCCGTTGTTCTCCACTCGCCAGAAGCGGACCATATGGTCATTCAGGAACTCGCTGCCATTATCGCTGTGAACCTCCACGACCGGGAAGGGAAGACGGGTCAAGATGTGTAGGAATCCATCTCTCATGACCAGATAGCTGCGCCCCAGAGTGGCCACCCGCTCGCTCCAGCCGGTCGCGATGTCGATCATCTGCAAGCCGTGGATGTAATGCCCGCCAGTAGTAGGGCCACAGTGATGAACCAAGTCCACTTCCAAGTGACCAGGCTGTTGCTCATCCCAAGGAATACGCCTGATAGGGACCGAGCGGGCAACCCGGTTGGCCTCCCTGGGCGATCTGCGGGGTAAACGGGGTTGATCTTGTTCCAAGCGTTGCAGGATGCGACGTACCGTTGGGATGCTAATCTCCCTCAACTGATCCAGGAGTGCTGGGGAGATTTCCAGCTCGCCATGCCGCGCCAGATGCTCAGTGAACCAGACTAGATTGGGTTGCAGACGTTCAGCGCACACATAGTCGGTGCTTTCAGAGATGACCTTCAGGGCAATATGCACCTTCACCCCGTACTTGCGCCCGCGTTGCTTGCGCCGGGGTTTGCGCTGTAGGTCACTCATCAGCAAGCGAATCAATGCCTTGCGGTGTAATCCGGTCACGGCTTCCATTTCGGCAAGCAACCGTGCTTTCCCCTTGCGGTTAGCTCTTTTATACCGCTTCTGTGTCAACCTTAAATATTTCCGGCGTTCATCTATTGTCATGTTTTCTTCGGTGTCCATATTCCCTCGGTAACATTATCATTTGAGAGAACAATACACCTTCGGTAACATTTTAGATGATAGAATCAGGGCGATTGCATACTCGCCTCTACGAAGGCATGTCCAGCGGAATAGACCAAGGTTTCTAGTTGATGCTATCGGCTTTATCCATTCATGCCAGTCAGTGATATGTGTCTGCCCAAAAAAGTGGACATCAAACAATTGGGTTCGGTAGCCCAGGACTGGCAAGGAAGGTTGTGCAGGTGTTATTGGATGACGTGGCCCGGATTATGCACCGATTGAAGGAGGACAAGGACCATGCCATGAAATAGGGGAGAAACGATGCTACAGACACCACTTGCGGGTATTCAGAGATGTTTCTCAACGGTCGTAGATTCTCGAGTGGACTACCTGGTTGAGCATAACCTACTAGAAATGATCATCATGAGTATCTGCGCCGTGATTTGTGGTGCAGATAATTGGGTGGAGGTGGCAGACTGGGCGAGAGAAAAGATGGACTGGCTAAAACACCACTTGGAACTGAAGAATGGCATTCCATCACACGATACCTTTCGCCGTGTTTTTCTGCGAATTGACCCAGAGCAATATCAAGCCAGCTTTATGTCTTGGATACAAGCAGTCTTTGCAGCCACCAAAGGCCAAGTGGTAGCCGTTGATGGAAAGCAATTGAGGGGTTCCAAGTCAAGACGTCTGGGCCAAAAGGCCATCTGCATGGTGAGTGCCTGGGCAGTCAAGAATCGCATTGTGCTGGGACAACGAAAGACTGAGGAAAAATCGAATGAAATCAAAGCGATTCCTGAATTACTGAAATTACTTGAAATCGCCGGTTGCATAGTGACAATAGATGCAGCGGGTTGTCAGAGGGAAAATGCTCGCATTATCGTGGAGCAGGGGGGTGATTATTTGCTGGCAGTCAAGGATAATCAAGGCAAACTGCATGATGATATTCGATTCCTGTTCAGTATTGCGCACGACAGGGATTTCAAGGGGATTGATTCTGACTGGGCGCGGTCGGTCTCGAAAGACCATGGGCGGATCGAGATTCGCGAATGCTGGGTGATTGACGACGAGCAAGAACTAGATTTCATTCGCGATCATGAAGCGTGGTCGAAACTACAAACCATCACCATGATTCGGTCAACTCGGCGGGAAGGAGAAACAACCAGCACACAGGACAGCTATTTCATCAGCAGTTTAGCGTGTGATGCACGACGCATATTAGAGGCCAAGCGTTCACATTGGGCAATAGAGAATGGCCTGCATTGGTTGTTGGATGTTGTATTCAACGAAGACCGGCATCAACTCAAAGGCAACGGAGCGGCTAACATGGCAGCTGTGCGACACATGGCATTGAATCTACTGAAACAGGAAAAGACAGGCAAGTGTGGCATCAAGAGAAAACGCAAGAGGGCAGCTTGGAGTACCGATTATCTGGAGCGAGTTCTACAATTATGTTAGTATGCAATCGCCCTGACTTGCCGGCCGATTGTTGGACAGAAACACCCGCTTGCAGTACACTCTCGAACGGTGGCGATCATGCGAGTGCTTACCTTCCCACGGACGTCGTGGTGGGAAGACGCAAGCTCACCGAAAACTCCTGAACCCTCAAACAGCACGTGGCCGCCAAAAGTCGGTGAGCTTTGCCCAGGTGTCGGGGTGTACAACGGAGGGCCGTCAGCAGGTGCTGGCCCAGATAGAAACTAGGGAGTAAACAGCCGATGAGAAAACACTGGACGAGTTCCCTCCGCAACGCGGCCGGCAGGATGTCGATACTGGTGCTCACCATCGTGCTGGGAAGCACCCTGGTGCTGGCGATCATGGTGCTTATGGGTTCAGGTCACGCGGGAGTGGCGTATGCAGACCCCATTGACCCGCCTGAGGGGTACCCAAAGCTCAGGCTCTCAGTCAAGACGGTGGCGCCGACACTCGCTGACACTGGCGGCGCAGTGCTTACCTATACCATCGAAATCCGCAACACAGGTGCATACACCGCCACCAATGCTACTCTGACCGATCTCATTCCAGAAGGGACTGTCTACAATCACGATGCACAGGCCACTGCTCCCCCATCGCCCATTGTTGCCAATGGAACGCTGAGATGGGAGGGGGAGGTTGGCTTTGACGCCACTGTCGTGGTGAGCTTTAGTGTTACTGTCTCCGACACACTCGTAGGCACGGTGCGCAACACTGCAGTCATCAGTGACCCGCTCATCTCCAGTGCCGTGACCGTGACCGCCGAGACCGTGGTGACGGACCGGCCGATCCTAACTATTGAAAAGACCGCATTGCCGCTTGAGCCGGGAGCCAACGGGCCGCTCACCTACACCATCGTCGTCGCCAATCAGGGCCAGCCGGCCGTCAGCTTGGCAATCACAGTCACCGACCAAGTTCCGTCCAACACGGTTCTGCGCAGCATCGGGAGCGATGGCTCCGCCAACCCGGAGGGGGATGTAGTCACCTGGGCGCGCCCGATTACACTGAACTTGGACGAAACGGCCATCTTCACTTTCACCGTCGACGTGGGGGACGTGCCCAGCGGCACGGTGATCGCCAACACCCACTACTCGGTCGCCAGCGAAGAGACGGGCGTGACGGCCGGCCAACCATACACGATCACCATTGTGGATCCGGAATTCCTGCTCTCCAAGCAGGTCTGGCCCGATCCACCCGGTTCCAACCGGGAGATGACCTACACTCTTTCACTGCTCAATGCAGGAGCACTGGCGACCAACCTCGTCATCACCGATCGGGTGCCGGCCGGAGTCGTGTACCGCCGCGGCGGATCAGAGGCGGAGGGCCTTGTGTCGTGGGCGCTGGCAAGCCTGGACACCGGCGAATCAGTCGACCTGACATTCACCGTGTACGTCAGCGATGTGATGGATATCCCCATTGTCAATAGCGACTATGGCGTCTGCTGCCGGGAAGAGGTCTGCAAGTCCGGCAAAGTCATTACGAGTGTCGTTCAAGGACCAAACCTGTCTGTATTCGCCGAGGTCGATCCGATCGCCCACAAGCCGGGCGGCGGCACCGGTACCGAGGTCACGCCGTTCCTGGTGGTGCGCAACCTGGGTCCCGGCAACGCTCTCGACGCACAGGCGACCCTGTTCTTCGACCGCATCAGTGTGAGCGCCGTCGATCTCTATGCCATCCCATCCATCGGCACCCCTCCGCCTTTCCCCGATGGCCCTGACTGCGGAGATAAGTGTGTCTCCTATGTCTGGGAGGGAGATCTGGGTTATGGAGAGGCGATCACTTTTACGACCCACGAAGGCCAGTCCACTATCGGAGGAGAGGAAGGAACCCCC